>NZ_VOYL01000006.1:0-105737 GCF_013420295.1 Acinetobacter sp. YH01018 | reverse complement strand
TGTTCAAATGGCTATTCTACGTTTGATTGGTTTTGGAAAAAAAGAAGAATTTAAGAAAGTGCTAGCAATTTTAAGAAAGAAAAAGCCTGATAGGACAAGGATCCTATGAAATTTGTCGTGTACAGAGCTCAGTATTATATTTTTGTCTTTTCAATAGAAAATAAAGGACAAAACCCATCGAACTCGACACAATCACAAAAATATCATAAAGCCATCGATGGTAATTTGTCATGCCGCGGCTTTGCGACGTTAGAAACAAGCCGTCATAATCAGGGATCAAAACTGCAATGACTATACTCAGCCCAACCATGAAAACAGCAAAATATTGATCTATATACACTGTGCCAAATAAGATTTGAAACACCTCTTTTAAGGCACGACGTGTGATTTTAGCGTGCTCTCGCTCTTCAAGTGTAGGCTGCATTCTTCTTTTATGGTTGGATTCTTAATCTGTTAATTATAACGAAAAAAGAGCCTTACGGCTCTTTTTAGATATGGTGTCCAGATTAACCGAAGCGACCGGTAATATACGCTTCAGTCAATTGGTGATCTGGCTGAGTAAAGACTTTTTCAGTCGAATTGACTTCAATCAAGTCACCCAAATGGAAATAGGCAGTACGGTCAGATACACGTGCAGCTTGTTGCATCGAGTGCGTTACAATCGCAATGGTATATTGGGTTGAAAGTTCTGAAATCAGTTCTTCAATTTTAGCCGTTGCAATCGGGTCCAGCGCTGAACATGGCTCATCCATCAGAATCACTTCCGGACTAACCGCAATAGTACGCGCAATACATAAACGCTGCTGCTGACCACCTGAAAGACCTGTACCCGGCTGGTTTAAACGGTCTTTGACTTCATTCCACAGCCCCGCTTTATGCAGGCTATTTTCCACAATTTCTTCCAGGTCGTATTTATCACGCGCCAAACCATGCAGTTTAGGACCATACGCCACGTTATCAAAAATTGATTTCGGGAATGGGTTCGGTTTCTGGAACACCATACCAACTTGTGCACGCAGTAAAACTACGTCCAGATTCGGGTCGTAGATATCCTGATTATCAAGCATCACCTTACCGGTCACGCGACAGGTATCAATGGTGTCGTTCATACGGTTTAAGGTACGCAGGAAAGTTGATTTACCACATCCCGATGGACCAATAAAGGCAATCACTTCATTTTCATAGATATTGATGTCAATACCTTTAATGGCTTCTGCTTCGCCATAGTAAACATGGACATCTGAAGTACTTATTTTAACATTCGATGTTTCATTTTCTTTTTTCGTTGAAGTATGAGTATCGAATTGAGAAACAAATGAAGTACCAGGATGTTTTTGATCGACTTCGGGAGCGATAAACTGTTTCTGTTCTGGATTCACGGATTCATCCTGTTCTAAGGAATTTGCTTGTGTCATAGCTGTTACAGTATTCATATATTGTCCTCACTTACCAGCGCACTTCAAGTTTCTTACGTAACCAGATGGCAAGGCTGTTCAAACCAACCATCAGCGCCAGTAAGACAATAATTGCGGCAGCAGTACGTCCTTCAAAGAAGTTACGTAATTCGTTACCCTGCCATAAGAAAATTTGTACCGGTAATGCAGTAGATTGATCGAGTGGTGTCGCTGGCACGCTTGCTACAAAAGCACTCATCCCAATCAGAAGTAAGGGTGCGGTTTCACCGAGGGCTTGTGCTACCCCAATAATGGCGCCGGTTAAAATACCAGGAAGCGCCAAAGGCAGCACGTGATGAAATACCGTTTGTACACGGGAAGCACCCAGGCCCAATGCCGCCTGACGAATGGATGGTGGTACTGCTTTCAGTGATGCACGTGTGGTAATAATCACGGTTGGCAAGGTCATCAGACTCAGTACCAGACCACCGACCAATGGTGCAGAAAGGGGTAAATGCATCCAGCCAATAAAAATGGCAGCGCCGAGCAAACCAAAGACTATCGAAGGAACCGCTGCCAAGTTATTGATATTCACTTCAACAACATCTGTAATCCAATTTTTAGGCGCAAATTCTTCAAGATAAATAGCTGATGCCACACCAATCGGAATCGAGATAAAAATCACGATCAGCATCATGAACACTGAGCCCATGAATGCACCTGCAAGACCAGAAGTTGCAGGTGAACTGCGTGAGTCCGGATTGGTAAAGATATTGGTATTAAAGCTATTCTCAATCACACCTTTGGCTTTTAAATCATCGGCAAGCTGGCGAATTTCAGGACTAAGCTGTTGCTGGTCATCAGGTAAACTGCGATCAATATTACCTGCTAACCATACATCGACATTGGCATCGGCCAGAATCTTGATCTCTTCTTTTTTGCCAATTAGCGTTGGATCAGCCATTACCATATCACGCAAGCGATAGGCCTCTGAACTGGTATACAAAGCGGATAAATCATCACGTTTTGAGGCAATTGAAGGATCTTTTGCAATCATGCCATTAACAATCAAGGCATCCCAATCCACCATGCCCATTTCGGTTTGCCAGGCAATGGTACGCTCCGCAAACTGGGCTGGAGATTCGCCATCCTTCTGCGTAGGTTTTGCACCCACCTGAATGATGGCAGGATCGAAATAGACCGGTACAGAGAGACTGCTTTGCCAGAATGCAGGTAAGCCTTTCGCTAAAATACTTCCGAATAAAAGCACCACAAAGAACAAACCTGTCACAACTGCAGAAAAGCCTAAAATACGGAATGTCTTTTCTTTACGATGACGTTTGGCTAAAGAACTGGCAATTCTCTGTTTACGTTTTTCGCGTAATTCAGCTGCAGCTTGTGGGTCAAAGCTTTGCCCCATAGAAGATGTATTTGATGTACTCATTCGTATTGCTCGCGATATTTACGCACGATATACAGTGCAACAATGTTTAAACCTAACGTAATGACAAACAGCGTTAGACCTAATGCAAATGCCACCAAAGCTTGCGGGCTGGCAAAGTCGGTATCGCCGGTTAACTGGTTCACAATGGTAATAGTAACTGTAGATACGGCTTCTAGCGGATTGACATGCAATAATGGACTATTCCCTGCTGCCAGAACCACAATCATGGTTTCACCAATCGCACGTGATGCGGCAAGTAGGAATGCGCCAATAATCCCCGGCAGTGCAGCAGGCAGAACCACCTGACGAATGGTTTCAGACTTGGTTGCACCCAGCCCTAAAGAACCATCGCGTAGTGCACGTGGCACCTGGGTAATAATGTCATCCGACAGTGAAGATACAAACGGAATAATCATGATGCCCATGACAAAACCGGCAGTTAAGGCACTGGTTGCATTAATGTGTAGTCCAATGCTTTCGCCAAGCAACTTGAAGAATGGGCCAATCACCATCAATGCAAACACGCCATAAACAATGGTTGGAATACCGGCTAAAACTTCAATGGCAGGTTTTGCCCAGGCACGAAAACTTGAAGGTGCATATTCAGCCAGATAGATAGCAATCATCAGTCCAACAGGAACCGCAACCAATAAGGCGATCCCGCTCACCATCAGGGTTCCCCAGATTAATGGCAACAGGCCATAACTGCCTTCTGCATTTCCAGAAGTACTAAATCCAGGGTTCCATTCCGTACCAAAAAAGAAATCGATCGGACTTACAAAATGGAAAAAGCGCATGGCTTCGCTAAACATCGAAAGTACAATTCCGATGGTGGTTAAGATGGCCACACCGGAACATAGAGCCAAGCCCCAATTAATGATTTTTTCAACCTGGTTACGGGCACGATATTGCTGGGCAATGCGCTTTTTAGCCATCACCAGACCCGCCAAAGCGGCACAAATCACTAAAGCCAATTTAGCAAAAGAACTAATCGTTTCAATTTTCGCGAGTTGCTGTGCGGCTGCAATTTCATAGGCTGCGGCTTGATCACTCACACCAAAACCCGAAGCAATCGCTTTAACACGATCAATGAGCACTTCTATACCGGCACGATCCAATGTCGCTGCAACGTTTGCAGGGACATTATTTAACACCACATGGCGCAGAATGTTCGGTTCGACAATATTCCAAACCAGTAAAATTAAAAAAGCAGGGATACCACACCATAAAGCCACCAGTGCCCCGTAATAGCCAGGACGCGAGTGCAACTTTGCAGTGTTATTTCCCTTACCTGCTAGGTTACGGCTTTTTGATAACCCGATTTGATAGGCGATGGCAATTAATGCCAACAACACGCCCATAAGTAGCAGATTCATGTATTCTCCAGCATTTTTCAATTTTCATGCTTTGAAAAACTTGTCTATACAAAAAAGCCGAAGGTAGAAATTATTCTACCGTCAGCTCATTTATCCTAATTACTTAACCGCTTTACCGGCTTTCAAATTTGCAAGAACTTTGGCACGTTCTTTGTCTGACATAGAAATCAGACCCGCTTTTTCCAGTTTAGAGCCTTTACCTGAAACTTTCTTATTCAGGAAGTACTCAGAATACTGTTGTAAGCCTTTGATTGATTTAAGGTGCTCACCTTTTACGTAGAAGTACAATGGACGTGATACCGGGTAAGAACCATTTAGAATCGTTTTCTCTGATGGGGTCACATTATTCACTGTAGCTACACGTAATTTGTCACGGTTTTGGTCATAGAAACCTAAACCAAACACACCAACTGCACTTGGAGAAGTTTTTAAACGTGCAAGTGTTTCAGTATAATCACCAGAAATTTCAATGACTTTTCCGTCTTTACGGAAATTTGAACATGCTTTCTTCTGAGCATCTTTATCTAAGTTTTTGAAATATGCGTAAGATTCACAACCTGCTTCAACCATTTTTTCCTGGAACACTTCACGTGTACCGTGGTTAGAAGCTGGAATTACCAATGTGATTGGTTCATTTGGAAGTGCTTTGTCAATTTGATTCCAGCGTGTATACGGGTTTGGAACCAATTTGCCTTGTGAAGGCAACTGTGCAGCCAGTGCAGCAAATACATGTTGTGGACGTAATTTATAAGCTGCTTTCTTTGAGTTAGATGCGAATACAATACCGTCATAACCTACTTTAACTTCGATTACTTGGTTTACGCCAGCTTTTTTACATGCAGCCAATTCAGTATCTTTAATTTTACGAGATGCATTGGCGATGTCGATGGTATTATCACCTACACCCTGACAGAATTGTTTTAAACCGCCAGATGTACCACCAGAACCCACCACCGGTGCTTTAAATTGCGGGAAAGTATTACCAAATTCTTCTGCTACAATACTTGCGTATGGCAAAACAGTCGAAGAACCAGCGATCTGGATAGTATCACGAGCTGCATTTGCTGTTGTTGCTACAGCTGCCCCTGAAAGTGCTAAAGCAAGTGCGATGTGGTTTAAGCGCATTCTTTTCTCTCTTCAATAGATGCAATTTTGAAGTACGCTACTTTTTATAAAGTTTTGTACTTATTTCGATGATTGCATTTTGATTTTAGAATATGACAATCAAGTTACAGCTTTGTGACGCTTTTATGATAATTCATTTCTTTTGTAGGGTTTTTAAAAATATCTTTTAAATTCAATAACTAAAAACCAATCAAAAATATTATTCAAACATTGTTTTTGAGTACGAATTTGTAATATTTCTTAAATCTGTCATTTTCTCATGCCTTCTGTTTCTACTTGCAGGGTGTTTATTCTATGTACAGACCATAAAAATGTTCTGTTTCTGGATTTCTTTTCTATCTGTATCAGGCTTTCTCTGTCCCGTCTCAAAGTTACACTACTCTAATTTTTACCACCACTTGTCCAAATCTCTGAAATTCATAAACATGATTTTGTCATATAGTCAAAAATAAATAATGACAATGATATGACCATAAACATTAAAACAATTAAAAATTCTAATCCTGATTGACCCGCTCACATGGTCTTTAAAGAACATGACTGGGACTTGCTTGCAGAATACTGGTCTCTAAAAAGTTTTAGTCTGTAATTTACAGCTTGAATTTAAAGCAAAACTTTTCAACCACATCTCTTCCAATCAGATCAATATTGATACCTCATAAATCAAATGAGGTTGTACAATCTTAAATAAAAAAAAGGAGACCGTATGGCCTCCTCATTTCACACAGACAATCAATTAATCAATTGCAGGCGTATATGTACCATCCGCGATTGGACCTTTGATACGATCAGCCTCTGCAAGCACAAGGCCAAGCAGGTTCTTCACGTTATCTAAAGTCGCAACTGGACTAAGTGTAGTCATCTTCAAGGATTGAACCTGACCCACTTTAGTCACGCCAATATTCGCTTCACCGCGAGCAAACAGTTCATCCGCAACGTTCTGGTTCAATGTATCTAACAATTCAGCAGGATAGCCTGCTGGCACTACACGGAACAAGACCGAAGCAAATTGCGGTTCAACCAGAAGCTCTAAACCATCAGTCGCTTTAATATAATCAGCAACATCACGGGTCAGTTTCACGCCATGATCGATCATTGAACCGTAAAGCTCTTCACCCAATGCTTCAACCGTCATCCACAATTTCAATGCATCAAAGCGACGTGTTGTTTGCAGTGATTTAGACACCAGGTTTGGCACGCCATGTTCTTCATCATAAGCAGAGTTCAAGTACTCAGCTTCATAATGCATGAAACGGTAGTTCGCTTCGTCTTTCAGCAAGAACGCGCCACAAGAAATGGTCTGGAAGTAATGTTTATGGAAATCGAGCGTCACGGAATCAGACAACTCAATGCCATCGAGCATAGAACGGTAGTCATTAGACAGAATCAGTGCACCACCCCAAGCTGCATCGATGTGCATCCACGCGCCATATTTGTTGGTGATTTCACGAATCTGTTTTAATGGATCAATCGCACCGGCATCGGTCGTACCTGCAGTAGCAACTACACATGCCACGATCTTGCCTTCAGCTTGAAGGTGAGCCATGGTTTTTTCCAGTGCATCGACATCCATCTGTGCATTTTCATTTACAGGAACAGTGACTACGGACTGGAAGCCCATGCCCATCATCGCCATGTTCTTTTGCACAGAGAAGTGTGCATTTTCAGAACAGATGACTTTGACATTACGCATAGCATCCGCAGGAATACCATCGCGCTGAACAGACCACGGATTGCCGTTTTCGTCTTTCCAGTTTTTCGAGATGCAGGCATCACGCGCAAGCAGCACACCCATCAGGTTCGACTGGGTACCGCCAGAGGTGAAGACGCCTGCCTGACCTGAACCATAGCCGACTTTTTGACGCAGCCAGTCAATCAACTGCACTTCCATCAATGAACCGGCCGGGCTTTGATCCCATGAGTCCATAGACTGGTTGGTTGCATTAATCAATACTTCTGCAATCTGGCTCGCCACCATGGTTGGGCAATGCAAATGTGCTAACGAGTGCGGATGATGAACCTTTAAGCTTTTGTTCAAGAAAAGCTCAACCATACGTTCAAGCGACTTGTGTAGACCCATGCCTTCTTTTGAAGGATGAAATGCAATCGCACTGCGTAGCTCTTTAATGCTGCCGCCGGTATACATTTTGTCGTTTTGCAACCATGCAGAAACGGCTTTTACCGCTTCCTCCATTGCTGACTGATAGTCAGCAATAGAACCTGCATCATTGCAGAATAACGCTTTACGGTGTTCTGCAAAATCTACCATGCCTTAAGCACCTCGAACTGCAACAAGCGCTTCAGCGATTGCTTTCTTAAAGCGGGCAATCACTTCAACACATTCGTCTTGCATGATGATAAGCGGGCAAAGTAAACGGATCACTGTACCGTTACGGCCACCTTTCTCAAGCAACAGCTTGTTGTCGAAACATGCAGCCTGAATAGCAGCAGCCAATTGAGAATCACCCGGTAATGAACCCATGTGATCTGCTTGTTGGCGTTCGTCAACGATCTCGATACCGATCATCAGACCACGGCCACGCACGTTACCGATACATGGGAATTCCACTGCCAATTTTTTCAATTCAGCTTGCAGGAAATCGCCACGCTCTTGCGCATTTTGTGCAAGATTTTGTTCTTTGATGGTTTTGATGGTTGCAAGACCTGTACCCATCGCCAATTGGTTACCACGGAAAGTACCGGTGTGACCTGCTGGCTGCCAGGCATCAAATTTGCGTTTAATACCCAGTACTGCAAGCGGCAAGCTACCACCTACAGCTTTAGACATCACCACCACGTCAGGTTCAATACCCGCATGTTCAAAGGCAAACATTTTGCCTGAACGTCCAAAGCCTGCTTGAACTTCGTCAAGAATCAACACGATATTGTGTTTTTCAGTCACTTCACGGATTTTCTTCAACCATTTAACCGGTGCTGTAACCACACCGCCTTCACCTTGAATCGCTTCAAGAATCACAGCTGCCGGCTTGGTTACGCCGCTTTCTACATCTTCAATGAAGTTTTCGAAATAATAAGTCAAGGCATCAACACCCGCTTCACCGCCAATGCCTAACGGGCAACGGTATTCATGCGGATATGGCATAAACTGTACACCTGGCATCAAGCCATTTACTGCATTCTTCGCAGACAGGTTACCCGTCATTGCCAAAGAACCGTGTGTCATACCGTGATAGCCACCTGAGAAGCTGATCACCGAGCTACGACCGGTATAGGTTTTTGCTAATTTAATCGCTGCTTCTGTACCGTCTGCACCAGACGGGCCACAGAACTGCAGGCAATACTCTTCCTTCCCACCAGGAAGTTGTTCAAGTAATGCTTCAGTAAATGCATCTTTTAAAGGTGTCGTTAAATCTAAAGTATGTAATGGCAAACCACTCGCTAGAGTGTCCTGAATACTTTGAATTACCGCAGGATGATTATGGCCTAAAGCCAATGTTCCTGCCCCAGCTAAACAATCGAGGTACTCTGTACCTTCAACATCAGTAACCCAACAACCTAAGGCTTTTGCTATCGCTAACGGCAATTTGCGTGGATAGCTACGAACATTGGATTCCATCTGGCTTTGGCGAGTCAAATAGTATTCGTTAGTAGACTTAGTGGCAGGATTTACAGAAGAAACGCTCATATCGAATTACCATCTCTGATATGGGTTGAAAGAAATAAGTCGGGTGACTTGTGGTCCTTTGACTCGGTGCTTTATAGAATCTAGTTTGACGACTTGATTTATACATCATAACTAAACGGCGGATGATACAGAATTTTTCAATAAAATAAACAAGTTTTATGACTTTATCTGTCCAAAACCGATCAAAAAAATATATCAAGCCAAATCTTAGATTGAATTATCATCTTACAGTGTGACAGACTAAAGAAAACCTTATTTTTATACTTTTTTTATGCAAAAGATTGAATTAACGTAATCGATTAATTTTTATAAAATTAAGTATATAATTTTTAAATGTTTTCTTGAGAAGTCATTCTTGATGAAAGAAATGAAATAGAAATGAAATCATTTACAATCTTGACACAAAGTCTACAAAAAATCCTCATGAAGTAGCGATACCATGCCTATCAGAGGCTGAACTTTTCTTTACAAAAAAATAGGTAAAAATAATGCGATATTTAACTCTCCCCTCCCTGGTATTTGCCAGCCTGCTTTCAACCGCTGCCTTTGCTCAGCAGGCAGAACCACTGAACTATAATTTAGTCAATGTACAGGCTGAAGCAACGCGCCAGATTTCTAATGATGAAATGCATGCGGTTTTATATATTGAAAGAAGCAAGAAACAGCCAGCCGAACTTTCTGCACTCATCACACAGCTCATGAACCAAGCCATTGCAGCCTCGAAAAAATACCCGCAAGTGAAAGTCGAAACGGGTACTCAGAGCACTTATCCTGTGTATGACAATGACAGCCAGAAATTGAAAGAATGGCGTGGCCGGGCTGAAATTCGTTTAGAAAGTACCGAGTTTAAGGCCGTCAGCCAGTTAATCAGCGAATTGCAGCAAAATTTCCAGACCCAGTCGATTGAATTTACCGTTTCCGATGCAAAGCGTAAAAAAGTGGAAAATGAATTGATGGTGGAAGCCTCGAAAAACTTCCAGCAACGTGCACAAATGTTGACTTCGGCATGGAATAAATCCAGTTATAATCTGGTGAACCTCAACCTGAATACCAATAACTATTACCCACAACCAGTGATGATGCGTGCCAATATGGCGAAATTTGCCGGTGCTGAAGCCGCAGATGCGCAAAATGTTGCTGCTGGTGAATCGAAAATTACAGTCAATGCCAATGGTTCAATCCAGTTTAAATAATTAAATGATGATTTAAATAAAACCGTGTGCACACACGGTTTTTTTATGAGCTAAATGGGCGATTTGGAACAATATAGCGACAATCCTGTCAAATGTTTCATTTTATTTTTCTTGTAAAATCATCCTATCTTTCAGCTTTTATCTCTCCTCACTATCCCATGTCCCTTGAAAGTTTAAATCTTGATCTGTTTAGTATCCTGAACGTGCCTGAACAGGCTTCCCCATTGATGATGCACTTTGCCACTTTTGTCGCCCATGATTTAGTCTATCTGCTGATTACCTGCTTTGCCTTGTTTTGGTTTTATGGTCATCAAAATTCAAAAGCCCTGATTCTAAAAGCCTTTATCTTTTGCTGCGTCGCTCTCTCAATCAGTGAAGTAGCATCTTACCTGTTCAATACCCCACGTCCTTTTGTGATGCATGTCGGTCAGACTTTAATTGCACACGAAGCAACAGGTTCATTCCCCAGCAATCACATGACTATTTTTAGCAGTATTGCATTTGCCTATTATTTTTCGGCACGACGGGATATTGGCAGGTTTTTACTGGCAGTCGCCTGGCTGGTGGCATGGTCACGGATTTATGTAGGAGTGCATTTCCCGGTTGATATGGCCGGTGCCTTTATTTTGTCGTGGGCTGTAAATCTTGCTGGTTTAAAATTATGGAATCATTACCAAACAAAACTGATGTGTCGGGTCATGTTCCTCTATGAAAAATTATTTAGCGCATTAATTCAACGTGGTTTAATTAAATAAGCAATTAAAAAATATATAAAAAATCCCGCTCTAAAGCGGGATTTTTTTGAATCTATAAAACTTAATAGATCGCCATATGGTTGCGGTGAATCATCTCAAGTGAACGCGCTTCACCTAAAACCTGATGCACTTTATCCGATGCCAGACCTTTGACAATTTCAGCTGAACGCGAACTGAAGTTGACGCGACCGACAGCAATGCGATGCCCCTCTTGGTCCACACACTCCACCACATCACCACGTTCAAAGTGACCTTCAACCGCTTTTACCCCGACAGGGAGCAAGCTGCGGTGATTGTCTTTAATCGCTTTGACTGCACCATCATCCAGCACCAGACGGCCAGCGGTTTGTAAATGTGCCGCCAGCCATTGCTGATGTGCAGTAATGCGGTCATTGTCGGTAATAAACAAGGTTCCCAGCAATTCACCAGACATTAAACGCGCCAGGACATTATCGCTTTCACCGCTGGCAATCAGGGTTGGACAACCCGATTTTGCCGCCAGACGCGCCGCACGGACTTTGGTCAGCATACCGCCACGACCAAATTTGCCGCCACCGCCTGCCATATCGAACAGGCTTTCATCCAGTGCACGCACGGTATGGAACAGTTTGGCATTTGGATTAGAACGCGGGTCGGAGTCAAACATGCCTTGCTGATCGGTCAGGATAATCAGCAAATCGGCATGTACCTGCCCGGCGACCATCGCAGCCAGAGTATCGTTATCACCAAAGCGGATTTCATCGGTCGAAACCGTGTCATTTTCATTGATCACCGGAATCACATGCCAGTCAATCAGGTGCTGCAAGGCATCACATGAATTGAGATAGCGACGGCGGTCTGCCAGGTCATCATGGGTTAACAAAACCTGCGCCGTTTGAATGGAGTGGTTTTCAAGCACACTCGACCAGGTTTGAATCAGTCCCATTTGACCAATGGCAGCACAGGCCTGAAGACTGGGTAGATCGGTGGGTCGATTCTCAAGTTTCATTCGAACCATACCTTCAGCCACAGCTCCGGAAGACACCAGAATAATCTCATGCCCTGCATTGTGCAGATCTGCAATCTGTTTCGCCCAATGCGAAATTGCATCCAGATCTAAGCCTGTTCCGTTTGCTGTAAGTAAAGATGATCCGATTTTAACAACGATTCGTTTACAAGCCTTGAGCTGACGTTGCCCATCTACCACTTCTATCATCTTGTCCTCAGTTACTCATATTTCAGAGCTTAACGTACGTAATACGACTCTGCTTCATCTTCGCCATCTTCATCATCTTCGTCATCACCAAGAATACCGGCAAGACGTTGCTGACGACGCATCTCACGATACGCTTCTTTTGCAGCGATGGTTTGTTCACGTGTTTCAGCTTCAAGCTGGTCACGGAATGCTTTTACTTGTGCTGCGTATTCCGGATCTTCAGCTTCGAGTTCACGCTGTTTCTCGATTTCATCCATCAGGTAATACACAACTTCTTTGGTCCCTTCAGATATTAAGCCCGAAGTCTTGAATACCGGACCTGTCCACTGCATCTCTTCAAGAAGATGGTTACACCATTCTTCACGCGTCTCTTCAGGTAACTGGTCAACCTTGTTCAGCACCAGTACCACTGGCAATTTAGAAAGCGTTGGGGAGAATTTTTTCAACTCATTCAAAATTGCTTTGGCATTGTACGCCGGATCTGAACCGTCAATCGGCTGTACATCGACAATGTGCAACAAGATACGGGTACGTGCCAGATGCTTAAGGAAACGAATACCCAGACCCGCACCTTCAGATGCACCTTCAATCAGTCCTGGAATATCGGCCATCACGAATGAACGGTGACGGTCGGCATCTACCACGCCCAGATTCGGTACCATGGTGGTAAATGGATAGTCTGCAACTTTTGGTTTTGCGGCAGAAACTGCACGAATAAAGGTCGATTTACCTGCGTTAGGCATCCCGAGCAAGCCAACATCCGCCAATACTTTAAGTTCTAAACGCACTTCACGGAATTCACCTTTGGCACCGTGGGTACATTTACGTGGTGAACGGTTGGTCGAAGATTTAAAGTGTGTATTCCCTAAACCGCCCTCACCGCCTGCTGCAACCAATACACGCTGACCATCCGCAACCAGGTCACCGATAATATCGCCAGATTCTGTATCTACAATGGTAGTTCCAACCGGAACCAGTAATACGGTGTCTTCACCGCCGCGGCCTGCACAGTTTGCACCGCGACCATTTTTTGCACGTTCTGCACGAAATTTACGTGTATAACGATAATCTACTAGGGTGCTGGTGTCATCGTCGGCCTGAATATAAATACTACCGCCACGGCCACCGTCACCACCATCTGGACCACCAAATGGTACGAACTTTTCACGGCGAAAACTGGCTACGCCATTGCCACCGTCGCCAGCCTCTACGGTAATGACTGCTTCATCAACAAAGCGCATGCTGCCAATCCTCTAAAAACTTTAAAACCCCATATTCTGCCATATTTTAAAGAATTTCTCGAATATATTTATTCAGCACTGCATGAAGATGACTGAATTCAGTCTTATTTTATAAACATCAATCAAAAAGCTGATGTTGTCCGATCTTTTGCCAAGCAATTATTTTCCAACCGTCGATATAAATTAATGATCACATGATTGATTTTACTTATTTCATAATCTGGATAACTCTCCTTATAGTGCATGCAGCGTTGTTTGAGTCCTGATCATGTCTTTGCCAAAACCTGAAACTGTCAGCCCTTTGTCATCACAATTTGTATTGCTTATGGCAATTGCCTGCGGTTTATGTGCAGGTTCGGCTTATTTTAATCAGCCGCTGATTTATTCGATTGAAAAGAGTTTGAAAATTAGCACCAGTCAGGCTGGCTTAACTGTCGTGCTTGCACAAATTGGTTATGTGCTTGGCTTAATGCTGTTGGTGCCTTTAGGCGACTTCCTGAATAAACGTAAACTTGTGGTCAGTTTGATGGTATTTGCTGCCATCTCGCAAATTCTGCTGTCATTGAGCACGACCCTCAGCACCTTATATCTTTTCACCCTGTGTGCCACCTTTGGGGCAATTTCCGCTCAGGTTCTGATTCCTTTTGCTTCAACGATTAGTCCACCGGAATCCAGTGCAGCAACAGTTGGAAAACTCATGAGCGGTTTGGTGATGGGGATTATCCTGTCACGGACCTTCGCCGGTTTTGTCTCAACGTACTGGTCCTGGGAAGGTGTGTATTTATCCAGTGGCGTAATCACCCTGCTGTTTGCTGTTGTGATGTGGAAAAAACTGCCTAATACACAACCTCAAACTGGCTTAACCATCAGTAGTATTTACCGTTCACTGTTTGTACTTGCCCGAAGCAATCCACATTTAATCCGTCGAGCCTGTGCAGGTGCCTTGGGCTTTGGCATCTTGTCGATGGTCTTTACCTCGATGACCTTTGTTCTAGGCAATGCGCCTTACTACTTTAGTGATTTTGAAATTGGCCTGTTTGGCTTGCTCGGTGTTATCGGGATTTATTCATCGAGCTGGTCGGGCAAAACTGTGGGGCAAGGCAAGGAAAATCTGGTCGCAAAACTGTGTATTTTTCTAATGCTGTTTTCATGTACACCCCTGTTCTTTGCCCAGCAAAATATCTGGGTTTACGCGATTGGGGTTTTGATGAGTTATTTTGGCCTCACCGCGTTTCATGTACTAAACCAGAACCTAGTTTACCGGATTGACCTGAAAGCACGTTCACGGATTAATGCAGTCTATATGACCATCTATTTTTCGGGTGCAGCTTTGGGTTCATTGGGTGCAGTATATGCATGGGAACACTTTGGATGGATTGGCTGTGTGGCACTCGGTCTGGTCTTTTCGATTGGAATTTTACTGATTGACCGGTTTGATTTTAAGCAGATGAAAAAGGTTTAAACCCAGCATAAGGAATACACCTCAAGGTTTATTCCTTTAAAACTTATAAGACTTAATCTCTAAAACGGATAAACATTTATCCTGTGAATCGCTTCCTGATAAAAATTTGAATCAAAAAAGAAAAAGTTATACAGACTACAACCAAAGTCTGGCCCTTTGCCAGTAAAGTCACCACAAGATTCCCGCTCTTTCCAGCTGATGACTGCCAATAAAAGTAATTTAATTCTTATTTAGCAATACGGTCTTTATTCTCCAAAATCTCAGGCAAACTCCGCTCTACCCAGCCAATCAGATAATTCATTTTTTCTGCAGCTTGCGAGCCTAAAATGGTCAGCTGATATTCAACTTTAGGTGGCACCACCGGATAGACCGTACGTAGGATAAAACCATCCTGTTCGAGCATTTTTAGCGTTTGTGACAGCATTTTTTCACTCACCCCTTCAATACGCTGTTTCAGCTCACTAAAACGATGCACCCCATCGCTTAAACAACGTAAAACTAGTACTGACCATTTATTCGCCAGATGTTCCAATATTTCCCGTGATGGACATTCATTCGATAACACCTGCCCCAACAAAGGACTGATCGCATATTTACTCATTCAAGCTCTCTCCATCTGTATATTTTTATCTTTTACTTACTATTTTTAATGTACTTACCATTTGTAAGTTATCAGATTAGAATTTCAGCTACAAGTATCATTTTTTAATTAAATTCAGTAAAAATTTCTGCCTATAGCATGAGCTTAAAATAACGGCATAAAAAAAGGAGCCTCTATAGAGACTCCCTTTTACTACTTTAACAAATTATGCATTTGTTTCAGCAGGAATTTTTGGGTAGCTTACGCCGCCCATCTGTTCTGCGATACGTAATACCTGGCAGCTATAACCCACTTCGTTGTCGTACCAAACATAGCAAGTTAAACGGTTGCCTGAAGTGATTGTTGCTTGCGCATCAAATACACCTGCAGTACGTGAACCGATAAAGTCAGAAGATACCACTTCAGTTGAGTTGGTATAACCGATTTGACCTTGAAGGTTTGAGTTGATTGAGATTTGACGAATGTATTCGTTCACTTCTTCACGATCTACTTCTTTCTCAAGGGTCAAGTTAAGAATAGCCAATGAAACGTTTGGTGTAGGAACGCGTACAGAGTTACCAGTCAACTTGCCTTTAAGCGCAGGTAATGCTTTAGCAACCGCTTTAGCAGCACCTGTTTCCGTAATAACCATGTTCAATGTTGCAGCACGGCCACGACGGTCAGCTTTATGGTAATTGTCGATCAGGTTCTGGTCGTTAGTGAACGAGTGAACTGTTTCAACGTGACCATTCAGCACTTTGTATTTGTCTTCTAACACTTTAAGTGTTGGCGTGATGGCGTTAGTGGTACAGCTTGCAGCAGAGATAATGGTATCTTCATCAAGAATGTCGGCTTGGTTCACACCGTATACAACGTTCTTCATGTCACCTTTACCAGGTGCAGTCAAAATTACACGTGCAGCGCCTGGGCATTGAAGGTGTTGAGCAAGACCTTCAGCATCACGCCATTTACCCGTGTTATCAATCACCAATGCATTGTTAATACCGTAAGCAGTGTAATCCACTTCAGATGGGCTAGATGCATAGATCACTTTAATGAAGTTACCGTTTGCAATAATGGCTTCGTTTTCTTCATCAACTGAAATTGTGCCTTGGAACGGACCATGGATAGAGTCGCGACGCAGCAATGAAGCACGTTTTTCCAAATCACCATCAGATGATTTACGCACCACGATTGCTTTAAGATTTAAACCACGACCCAAACCTGATTGGCCAATGATTAAACGCGCAAGAATACGGCCAATACGACCAAAACCGTAAAGAACAACATCTTTGCCTTCTACAACCTTCGCATTACCTGCTAAAGATTTCACTGCTTCAGCAACAAAAGCGTCTACGTCACCGCCTTTTTCTTTGAATTCAACAGCAAGTTTACCTAGATCAATTTCTGCTGAACCAATATTTTCAATTTTAGCTAAAGCTTCTAAAATCGGGAAAGTGTGAACCACAGAAAGCTCAACATCCATAACACGTGTACGGCGATGCGCTTTTAAAATCTGGATTACTGAACGGTTAACTAAAGAACGACCGTATACAGAAGTCACGATATTTTTTTCACGATATAGTTGACCAATCAGGGCAATCATACGTTCCGCGATTTCTTCACGGTTTTTCCAGCGACCTTGGTGCTCTGCATGTAGGGCGATGATAGTGTCTTTGCTCACAGCTACGTCCTCTAATTAATTGTATATCTAGGCATAAATTTCAAACCCCACAATTGTAAAGGAATTATCAGCAACTTTGAATCAAAAGCTGAATGTTCAACGTGCTTTTTACAATATATTCACTATAAATTTATAAAATAGTTGTAATTATTTTCATGATTTTACTGTTAAAAGATCAGAAAGCGATTTAAAAAGTAAAAGTATACTTTTTTGTTAAATGTTGCTTAATCAAACAACCTGAGTTTTTACCCAGTTTACCGATTGAAGTCTATTTCAAACGATCCTGATAGTTTTCCACATTTTGATTCAGTGCACGCTGTTTATGCTTTTGTTTGATGATATGAATTGTACCTTCAATGACCAGCAATAAAACGGCAATCCAGATGGGGATATAAGTCAGCCACTCTCCTGCCTCAACCCGCTCCCCCAACACAATAGAAGCAAAGGCCAAAAGCACGGGCTCGAGATAACTCAGCAATCCAAAAATCACAAAAGGCAAATAACGGCTGGCCAGCATATAACTGCCCAGTCCCAACGCACTTAAAAAACCCAAGCCAATCACCGCGATAATTAAATGTGGAAAATGAGCCATTAAACTCAGACTATCGCTATGCATAAAGCCCAAGTAAAAAGCCACTGGCAAAATGAGGCATAAATCCCACCAAAAACCGCCCAAATGATCCGTTTTAAAGACCCGGCGTAAAAAGAAATATAAGGGATAAGCCAAAGCGACATAAACTGTTTCCCAGGCGATACTGCCGATACGCCAAATTTCATGTCCTACTCCTAAAATGGCCAACATCACGGCAGCCAACTGCCATTTCGACAGTTTTTCCTTATAAAGCACACAACCCACCAGCACCATCACCAAAGGTAACAGGAAGTACCCCAGTGAAACTTGCAGACCACGGCCATTAATGGGGCCCCAGAGAAATAGCCACAGTTGTGTGGTACAAAGCAGGGAGCTAAAAATCAGCCAGATCAGGAACACAGGCTGTTTAACCATACGCTTAAAAATCTGGGAAATATGCTGCAAATCACCAGACCACCACATAAACAGGGTTAGAAAAGGCAGCGTGGCCAGCATGCGCCAGGCAAAAGTCTGTTCGCTGTCCAAAGGTTTTAAAAATTGCGTATAAAAATACAACACCCCAAAAGTAACGGATGCCAATACTGACAAAGCCAAGCCTTTATACATCTTTTACCTCAAGGGGATTCTTCATTTCATGACTTTGCGAAACCATCCAAAATACTGGATCATTCAACTTTCAAACCGGAGCTATCTTAACAAATAAAAAACCATGCCTAAGCATGGTTTTGAACTTTTGTTAAAGTATGCAATATGTTACCTGATCGTCTGCTTGGTATGAATCACATCACCCAAATCATAGCCCAACGACTTGGCATATTCCAAATATTCGTTGACGACTGCCTGATCAGGTTGCGGAGTACGGGACAATACCCACATGTATTTGCGGCGTGGTTCTCCCACTAATACCGTCTGATAATTTTCATCCAGTTTAAGCACCCAGTAATCCCCTCGACCGAAGGGTAACCAGCGAATCGCCTCAGGCAAGAAACTGACTTTTAACTTGCTATTAAAAGGTGCATTTTCAATAAATGCCTCTCCAATCGACTGGGTGAGGTTACCCTCTTTGGTATAGCAGCGGTTATCTACGACCACATTGCCGTTCTCGTTCAGGGTATAGGTCGCGGTGACATCACGATCACACTTGTTTTGAAAATACAGCGGCTTGCGAGCCACTTCATACCAGACACCCAGATATTTATCCAGCTCGAGCTTTTCGACCGTTTGTAGTGGCTTGGTTTGCGCATATGCCATTGTCGCCATACCCAAACCCAGCAATACAGCTCCACCGACGGCAATTTTAGCCAGTTTATAGCCCGCTTTTGGAAGATTATCACCTGTCATAAAAGTACCTTTCAGTCAAAATTTTAAATTCTTTAAGTGCTTACACATTTAAAAATAACGACTCCAACCCAACCATACTGTAGCGTTATGTAAGGTCTGTTGACATTTCATATATGGATTGCCAACAGACCTTAATTATTTTGCAATGAAAATCATCAAGCTAGCTGAGCATCTGTGCCTTCAGACGGACTATTTCATCACGCAGTCGCGCTGCCTGTTCAAACTGCAATTCTTTCGAAGCTTTGAGCATCTCTTTTTCCAGTTTGGACAAATGTTTTGCCAGCAATTTAGGGTCTGCCAAAATGTGGCGCTCATCAGCACTCAAGGCACGAGCCTGATCCGAAATTTTCTCGTCAATTTGATCATCAGTCAGCACTTCACCGGTATCGATATCCTGGTTATTTTGACGTTTGGTACTTCTTGGAATAATCCCATGCAGTTGATTAAACTCGATCTGTTTGGCTCGGCGGCGCTCAGTTTCATCCATGGCTTTTTGCATGGAGTCGGTAATGCGATCTGCATACAGAATGGCTTTACCGTTCACGTTACGTGCAGCACGACCAATGGTTTGGATCAATGAACGTTCCGAGCGCAAGAAGCCTTCTTTATCGGCGTCCAGAATTGCCACAAGGGACACTTCCGGCATATCCAGACCTTCCCGCAGCAGGTTAATCCCGACCAGCACATCATGTACACCGCTACGCAGCTCATGAATAATCTTGGTCCGCTCCACGGTATCGATATCTGAATGCAGATAAGCTACCTTGACCCCGTATTCTTTTAAATACGAAGTTAAATCTTCCGCCATACGTTTGGTTAAGGTCGTAACCAGAACGCGTTCATCCTGTTCCTTACGGATATTGATTTCCGAAAGCACATCATCGACCTGAGTCAGCACGGGACGAATTTCGATTTCAGGATCGACCAGTCCAGTTGGACGAACCACCTGCTCGGCAATCTGCTGCGCTTTTTCCAGCTCATATTTTGCTGGTGTTGCACTGACATAAATCGTGGAGGGGATAATCCGTTCCCATTCTTCAAACTGCATCGGACGGTTATCCAGCGCACTCGGCAAACGGAAACCATAATTGACCAGATTCTCTTTACGTGAACGGTCACCCTTATACATGGCACCAATTTGCGGCACAGTGACATGCGATTCATCAATAATCAGTAAGGCATCATCGGGAATATAGTCAAATAAGGTCGGTGGTGCCTCACCTGCCGGACGGCCGGACAAATGACGTGAATAGTTTTCGATGCCGTTGGTATAACCCAATTGCTGCATCATTTCCAGATCATAGCGGGTACGCTGTTCAATACGCTGTGCTTCCAGTAATTTGTCATTAGCCCTAAAGAAACCTAAACGCTCCTGAAGTTCCTCACGAATGGTGCCAATAGCACGCTGTAAATTATCCTTCGGAGTAACATAATGACTTTTAGGGTAAATGGTTACGCGTGGAACTTTACGCACCATTTTTCCGGTTAAGGGATCAAACCAGCGAATCGAATCAACTTCATCATCAAACAGTTCAATGCGGATGGCATCCTGATCTGATTCAGCTGGAAAAATATCAATAATTTCACCACGGATACGGTAAGTACCACGCAAGAATTCCAGTTCGTTACGGCTATATTGCATTTCTACCAGACGGCGAATAATGTCATCACGGCTGATCCGGTCACCCTGCACGATATGCAATAACATGCTCATATAGGCATTCGGGTCACCCAAACCATAAATGGCCGAAACAGAAGCGACAATAATCGCATCACGACGTTCCAGTAATGACCGTGTTGCCGAAAGGCGCATCTGGTCTATATGGTCATTAATCGCCGAGTCTTTTTCAATAAAGGTATCGGAAGATGGCACATACGCTTCAGGCTGATAATAGTCGTAATAGCTGACGAAATATTCAACCGCATTATTCGGGAAAAATGACTTGAACTCGCCATACAGCTGTGCAGCCAAGGTTTTATTATGTGCCATGACAATGGTAGGACGCTGTAACTGGGAAATCACATTGGCCATGGTATAGGTTTTACCCGACCCGGTTACCCCAAGTAACAACTGGTCGTGATAGCCGTTTTGAATACCTTTGACTAATTTTTCAATGGCTTGTGGCTGATCCCCCGCAGGCTGATAGCTGGTCACTAATTCAAAAGGTTGATGACTATCCGACATATTATTCAGCTTCTATACACTAATGCAGTTTGAATGATATGAGGGTTAAAGCTCAACATTCAATATCAATCTCCTGATATTTAGCGAGGGAGTTATATAAAGAAAATTGCAACATTTTTGTCTTGACCGCATGTGCATTCAATAGCAACATGAGACAAAGCCTCATGATCACAATAAAGCCTATGACTTACCATTACCATGACGAAAGTATTGTCAAAAATCTACCAGAAGATACCGTTTTTGTCTTTGGCAGCAACATGGCAGGAAACCATGCAGGTGGGGCTGCGCGTACTGCCCTGCAATATTTTGGCGCAATGCAAGGCGTCGGACGTGGCTGGTCAGGTCAAAGTTATGCCATTCCCACCATGAACGAGCATTTGCAACAGATGCCCTTGTCGCAAATTCAGCACTATATTGATGACTTCAAGATTTATACCAAAAACCATCCGAAAATGACCTATTTCATTACCTCGGTGGGTTGCGGCATTGCTGGCTATAAAACCGAAGAAATTGCCCCAATGTTTAAGGGTATTTCACATAATGTCATTTTCCCTATTTCTTTCCGCCCTTTTGTAGAAAGAGCCTTACCCAAGCTGACCCGTCATTTTCTCAGAACGGTATTTACCGATGAGGTTATTTTCTCCTCCCCAGATGAAGATATTACAGCCTGTTTAGATTTGTCAGAAAATGAAAAAAGTGCCGCCCGAATTATTCTCAATACCCAAATGTACCCAACCGACAGTAATGGCCGGGACCGAAATTTTGAAATTTCAGACATTTTGCATGTGTTAAACGGCAAGATTTTTGACTGGCAAGACCATTCAGAAGGTTCGATGATGTTTGGCGGAGTCATTCTGGCTTTGCTTGAACTCTACAATATCAACGAAAAAGACTTTATGGATGTCTGGCAAGGTGAACGTGAAATTTCTGCGCCTAAGCCAGAAAACAAGGCCCGTAGAGCCAGTCGCTAAGCTTTAATCCTATTTCATAAAACCGATCTTGAAAGCCAGTTCCCGAATTGGCTTTTTTTATTCACCTGATTTTTTATTTTGAGATACCCTGCTCATTAAAAATACATATTATTTTACTTATCATATTATTTTAAAATCATTTTTTACATCATATACTTGATACTTAAATTCTAAAAAATAATGAGCGCCTTAAATGGACATGCTGAACTCCCCTTTTTTTGAACTCTCTCCCGTTGCCATGTGGCTGGAAGACTATAGTGAAATCAAAAAACAATTTGATCTTTGGCGTAGTCAGGGCGTGCAAGATCTGTTCAGTTTCCTGCAAGAAGATGAATCGCGTATTCTTGCATGCGCAAAAAAAATTAAATTATTAAAGGTCAATTCTAAAACCCTTGAACTTTATCAGGCCAATGACTTTGAACATCTATCGCAAAACCTGCAATTAGTCTTTAAAAAAGACATGGCAAAAACCCATATCCACGAACTGGTTGCGTTGTGGAAGGGTGAAACCCGTTTTTCCAATTCTGCGGTAAACTACACCTTGACTGGAAAGCGCCTGGATATCCAGCTCAAAGGCATTGTACTGCCGCAACATGAACAGGATTTATCCTTGGTATTAATTACCACCGAAGACATCACTTCTTATACTGAAGCCTGCCGTAAGGAAGAACGAAGCCGCCATCTGGCAGAGGCACGCTTTACTTATTCTCCAACCTCTCTTTGGATAGAAGATTTCAGCCGTATTAAAATTAAACTGGATCAATTGCGTAAATTAGGCATTGAAGATTTTGCCACCTTTCTGGATGTGCATAGTGAGTTTGTCATTGAATGCATCAAGGAAATTAAAGTGATTGATGTCAATCAAGCCACCCTCGATTTGTTTGGTGCAGCCAGTAAAGAGATTTTATTAAAAAATCTTCATAAAATTTTTGCTGAGGAAATGGTTCGAACATTCCGGGAACAATTGATTGAACTGTGGAACGGTCATCTGCATCATCAACGTGAAGTAGTCAATTACGCAATTGATGGCAGCATTCGCCATGTACTGCTGCAATTTACCGTATTTCCGAATTATCTGGATGACTGGAGCATTGTACAGGTTGCCCTGACTGATATTACGGCGCGCAAAAAAGCTGAACATTATCTTGAATATTTAGGCAAACACGACGTACTCACCCAACTGTACAACCGTTCTTTTTATGTGGCAGAACTGAATCGGCTTGAACGCAATTTATTACATCCAATTTCGTGTATTTTTATAGATTTAAATGGACTGAAAATACTGAATGATAGCGAGGGACATGATGCAGGTGACGGTGTCTTACGGCGTATAGGCAACATCCTGAACCAGTTGATTCAGCATACGCCCTATTCGGCCTCACGTATTGGCGGAGATGAGTTTGTCGTTCTTTTACCCGGTGCAGATGAGGCAGCCTTACAAAACTGCCTGCAAAGTCTGCAGGAACTTTTGTCGGTGGACAATCAATTTTATGCCAATCAGCCGATCAGCCTGTCTATAGGTCATGCGACAAATTTGCCGCATGAACGGATTGAAGATATGCTGAAGCGTGCTGACCTGGAGATGTATCACCAGAAAAAGAATTACTATCAGAACCATGATAGACGAAACCAACTTTCTGACTCGAATTAAATATCCAAAACCCTAGTTTAACTGCAATAAAAAAGCCATGGTCAGACCATGGCTTTTTTATTTTTTATATGAAGAACTTAACGCTTACCCATGGAGCGGCGTGTACCACGTGGTGGCATCCAGGTACGATCAGCATAGCGCTGCGGTTTAGGGCGTAAATCTTCCAAGACTTCATCGGAAGAATTCTCATCTGCCTTTTTCATCGGGAAAGGTAAATTAACCAAGGGTTTTTTCTTGGGCGTATTTTGGGTGCTCATATGATTCACTCAAGGATTTCTGCAGCATATTGTACGGAAAAATGCTTCTCAGTGCGAGACAGGATTTTAGCTCATGGTGCAATCACTTGAGTCAATTGCTTTAGTTATGCCAGCGATGATCTGTTTTTAACTGCATCGTCATCAGCATTGACCACATCAGCCCCTATATCAACGCTATTAATGCATTAAAAATATATAAATATCATCTCAATTCCTACCTGTTATTAACCTACAAAAACTTTATCCATTAGCAAAAACAGCAGTTTACATAAAGTTATTTTTCTTCATGTTACTGAAAAAAAACAGTTAATTTTTTACATGAATACTACCCGATTAATATTTTTGAGTAACAAAATGATTTTTCTCTAAATATAGAATAAGAAATGTGAACAAAAAAAATGAATAATCGAAAAATGGACATGGAGTCCCTGAATGAAAAAAACGTTATTTTGTATGATGTCGTCTCTTGCTGCCCTACCCGCTGTAAGCTATGCCGATTCACATTATTTCAGCTTAAAAGATGGCGATGGTTTTAAACGCTTTTCTGTTTCTGTCGGTGCCCTACATGTCATGCCGCAGGGTAAAGCCCAGCCCTTTCAGGTGAATACAGCTGTTAAAAATGGTGAAGTTGCCAAGAATGGCGATATTCAGGTCGATACTGTATTAAACAACCTAGATCCGGAGGTCAATCAGACTGCACTTGCCACCGTTTTAAGAGGTTTGGGCTTTTTTACCGGAGGTCAGCTTGGAAGCGAACTCAGTGGCAGCTCACAAATTTATGGGCTGGAACAATGGGATAACCCAGGTACAGGCCTAGAGGCCGATGATGTCACAACACTGGGGATCATGACCAATTACTTCTTTACAGATAACCTTTCCTTTGAAATCAAAGCCGGTATTCCGCCCAAAGTTGACTTACAGGGTAAAGGAAAGATTTATGCACCCTTCTTGGCTGTAGCAACACCGCAAATTGGTAACTTGCCCTTAGAATTCCTCAATATTGATTTGCAAAACAATATCTTTATTACCGATTTAGAAGCTCATGGACCTGCTGCCTCGGCTCGTGCCTGGACACCGGCCTTTGAGTTCCAGTATCACTTTGGTAAAACCGGAGTCAATAAATTCCGCCCTTATGTTGGTTTAGGTTTGATGTATGCTTATTTCAATGAACTGGAAATCAATCCGCGTACAGAACAGGACTTGATTGCAGCTGGTCATATGATTGCCAACATCAAACAAGGCAATGCCGGAGCTTCACTGGAAGCTAAACCGAGTAAAGCCAATCCTCAAGTCAACCTTGAAGCAACGGATGTTATTGCCCCAATTGCAACTGTCGGTTTCACCTATGATTTTAATGAGCGCTGGTTTGCGGTGGGTTCAGTGTCTTATGCACATCTGAAAAATGAAACCACGATTACAGTAGCTGATGAACAATTAGGTACATTAATTACCTCCAAAGCAGATATTGAAGTCAACCCGATACTTGCTTATGCGGGGATCGGTATGCGTTTCTAAGTTTTTAATAATCCAAAGACGACTTTAAGTCGTCTTTTTAATCTTTATAAAACTTTCTATAACTTAATTTTATCTTTTGTTGAAATTTAATTTAATCGCCTCGTCCTTTATAATCGAATAACATAGCCACAACACAACTCCGCATGGATGAAATATGTCAGACACCCGTTTTTCCAAACCTCTGATTTACATGTTAATTGGAAGTGCCGTTATTCTGGCTTTATCCTTGGGTGTCCGTCATGCATTTGGTTTATATCTTGTTCCCATGAGCCATGAGTTTGGCTGGGGACATAATGTCTTTAGTCTTGCCATTGCCATGCAAAACCTGATTTGGGGTGCAGTACAACCCATTACCGGAGTTTTTGCCGATAAATATGGCAGTAAAATTGTAGTTGCTATTGGTGGTGCACTTTATACCCTTGGCCTGTTGCTGATGGCCGTCAGCTCCAGCGGCTTGCTGCTGAATTTAAGCGTCGGTTTAATTTTAGGTCTGGCACTTTCTGCGACCTCTTTTCCCATATTGCTTTCTGCTGTGGGGCGTGCCGCACATCCTGAAAAACGCAGTCTGGCGATGGGTATTGCCAGTGCAGCAGGCTCTTTTGGTCAATTTAGCATGCTGCCATCGACCCTGCTGCTTTTACAAAGTGTCGGCTGGTCAGCTGCATTGATGGTCAGTGCCATTTTAATTGCCTTCATTATTCCATTGGCGTGGACTTTAAAAGCGCCTGCTTATACGCCTGCGAATGTTTCGGCTGCCATCCCAACACCGGCATTAAGTATCAAAGAAATTCTGAGGATTGCCAAAAATCATAAACCGTTCTGGTTCCTGTCTTTAGGCTTTTTTGTCTGCGGTTTTCAGGTGGTGTTTATTGGTATTCATTTACCGGGTTACCTGATTGATCATGGTTTTGATGCCACCACAGGCACAGTATTTCTGGCTCTGGTCGGTTTATTTAATATTGTCGGTACTTATACCGCAGGCTGGCTGGGTGGAAAATACTCAAAACCTCACTTGCTGATGGGTTTATATGGCCTGCGTGGTATTGCCATTATTGGCTTTTTATTGCTGCCTTTGAGTATCTGGACAATTTACAGCTTTGGCATCATTATGGGCTTATTGTGGTTGTCTACGGTTCCCCTCACCAATGGTATTGTGGCGAACATGTTTGGCATAAAATATCTATCCATGCTCAGTGGTATCGTGTTCTTTACCCATCAGGTCGGCTCGTTCTTTGGCGGATGGCTGGGGGGTGTCAATCATGACATGACTGGCGACTACAATATGATCTGGATGTTTTCTATCCTGTTAAGTGTATTTGGGGTTCTGGTTCATTTCTTTGTCAATGAGGAGCATGTGGTTCATGACTGATTCTATGCTTGGACTCAAAATCTCGATTGCTGTAGCGATTGGTCTGTTATTGACTATCGCCATTGTGCTTTGGGTCAAAACACCGCAACTGTTTGAGTATTTCAATCAGGCCTTTTGCGCGCATTAATGCTGAAATATCAGCAGTGAAAACAGCAAAAAAACCGCTTTCTTTTGCTGTTTATATTAAAAGTTTAACAATCATCAATTTAAGTATTTTTCACTAGGATTTCATAAGCTTATAAAATATTTTGATTTTATCTTTTGTTCTGGATTGCTTAGATTTTACTTCAACGTAAAAAACATCAGAGCAAAACAATGACGGCACTCACCCAACTTTCTCAGGCAATACATGATGCACCGCGCTGGCATCAGCCAGAACAATTTCAAAACCCGCAAAATATTACTATTGTGCCCTTAGAGGGTGAAGCTTTAGGGGCTGTGGTTTTTGGCCTGGATGCACGTAAAGCCCAAGCAGGTGAAACCATTTACCGTCTAAAACAAGCATTGGCCGAACATCTGATTTTAATTTTCAAAAACCAGCGCTTGGACGATTTACAGTATTTAGCCTTTGCCAGCTATTTTGGTTCCATTTTCCGCCCAAGTGCAGATAATCCGGTACTTGCCACCCAAACAGATACCGGTACACCACCCGATGTCGTGCCCGTTTCCAATGCTGTGGGACAGGGAGACTACACCGGCCATGGTGAACTTTCGCCCCATGCCGATCACCAATGGACGCCACAACCGTCTTTTGGTTCATTACTTTATGCCATTGAATTACCAAAAGACGGTGGGCAAACATCCTGGTTTAACACCATCCAGGCTTATAATGCTTTAGATGAAGCAACCAAACAGCATATCGATCAATTACAACTGATTACCTATAACCCCTTTGTTCGTCGACAACACCTGAAAGACAATGACAATAATGGTTATGGCAGCAGTCCTCTATATCGCTTTAAAGATCAGCCGATTATTGGTCATGCCTATCCTCATCCACTGGTACATACCCATCCTGAGAGTGGTCGTAAAGCGCTCTGGTTAAATACCCATTCCAAGGTGGAACTGGTCAATTATGATGATCAGGCTGGCAGTGAATTGATTGCTTCATTGCGCGAACATCTGTTAAAACCTGAATTCCGCTATGAACATCAATGGCAACAGGGCGATATCGTATTTTGGGATAATCAGGTTACCCTACATTCACGCAAATCATTCCCTAGTGAGCAGCGCCGTTTGCTAAAACGTATCAGTCTGGCAGGTGGTCGGCCTTATTAAGGGATTCATCCATCTGAAATAATAACAATAAACAATAACTGAAAAATTACTCCACAGCATCATGACCTCATCTACATTTACGAATAGGCAAAATCGTAAATAAAATAAAAAATGCGTCATGATGCTGCAATTTTTTATTATCCCCCTTACCTTAGGATAGGCTCCCTCTGCTTATCAGTAACTAGCGTGCGATACATCACATCGGGGATCATTTTCAATGATGGTCATCTTGTTTAAATATTTACGAGTTAAATTAAAAAATAAAAGCCCATCAAAAGTAATTACTTGGGATGGGCTTTTTCATATTTGCAATATGTATTGCAGGAAAACCATACAACAAGGTCAATCCGACCTGTTAATCTTGCTCGGGCTAAAACTCAAATATTTTTGGATCGTTTCATCATGTCATCCCCTGTTCCCACGCTGTCAAATTTCAGCTTGTTTAAAATATTCCTCAGATTAGGCTATACGGCATTTGGCGGTCCAGCAGCCCATCTGGTGTTTTTTTATCGGCGTTTTGTGCAACAGCTTGGTTATCTGGATGAGCATCAATATGCCCATCTGCTGGCCTTGGTACAAATTTTACCTGGCCCGACCAGTAGCCAGATGGGGATTGCGATTGGTTTTCAGCTAAAAGGTTATCGGGGTGCGCTACTGGCATGGCTGGGCTTTACTTTACCTTCGGCACTGCTCATGACCCTTGCGGCAATGCTGGGTATTCAATTTTCTGGTTATTTTTCTGTCGAATTTTTCCATGTGATTCAACTCATTGTATTTAGCGTGGTGGCATGGGCATTCTGGCAAATGTTACGTAGCTTTTGTAAAGAGCAATGGCAGTATGTATTAATGCTACTGTCGGGCTTATTTGTCTATCTAGTTCCCATCAGTATCAATCAGGTTTTGGTGATTCTTTTTGGTGCTTTAGCAGGACTGATTTATCTGCATTATTTTCCGCAAAAAAATACCCCTAAACCCGTTACGGGCATCTCAATCACAGCTAAAAAACCTTTCGCTTATCTCTGGCTGATTTTATTCGCCTTACCTTTTGTACTGGTTCCAGCACTACAATATTTCTTTCCCAGTATTTGGCTAGACAGTTTTACCAGTTTATACCGCGCGGCTTCTCTAGTCTTTGGTGGCGGTCATATTATTTTGCCATTTTTACAGCAGGACTTTGTTGCATCCGGCTTGGTCTCCCAGCAACATTTTGACCTGGGCTATGCCATTGCCCAGCTGATGCCAGGCCCATTATTCAGTTTTGCCAGCTATCTGGGTGCTTTATTACCCTTAAGTTCATCGGCAGTACTGAATGCCGCCTTTGCAACTGCAGTGATTTTCTTGCCTTCTTTTTTCCTCATTTTCGGCGCTTTACCTTACTGGTCGCGTTTAATGCAATTTCCAGGTTTATTTCAAGCTTTGGCAGGCGTTAATGCTGCTGTGGTGGGCCTGTTATTATGCCTGGTGGTGCAGATGGGTGAAAAATATGTACTGTCTGGCTTAGATATTGTTTTTATTATCGCTGTCATTGCATTGCTTAGGAGCAAAATTCCAGTCTGGCTGACCTTAATCAGCAGTTTCTTTAGTTATTATGGACTCTTGTGGCTATTGGATCATCATGGCTTTTTCTCATAGCCTATAGAATCCAGTGATCCACTCTCTATTTACCCAGATTTTTTATCATGCAGCATTCGCTTACTTAAAGTGGACACTGTTTACTTTTAATCACTCAATCTCTCTATTTTCTTAGTCTATTTGTAATTAGCTTATTCAGATATCAATTTAAATTATTAATCAGGAAAACAGAATGAATACTGTCAGCTTTTCGGATTGTGCCCAAATGTGTATGACCTGTTCTTTGACCTGTACCACCTGTGCAGCTGCTTGTCTGGATGAAAATGAGATAGAGATAATGCGTGAATGCATTAAACGCTGTCTGGACTGTGCAGATATGTGCAATTTATGCGCCCGCTCTGAACAAAGAACCTCTGCCTTTATGCAGGAAATCTGTCAGCTCTGTGCTCAAATGTGCGATTACTGCGCCAAAGAATGCAGTAAACATGAAGCTGAACATTGCCAGCGATGTGCCGAAACCTGCCAGCAATGTGCCACAGAATGCCGTAAAATGGCAGCCTAAATCCAAGCAAGTGATAAGCAAAAATAGGAACACTTGATCTTGCGGGTTTGCGCTAAGCGCTATTCTCACTCTCATGCCCTTATTAGATATTTTATCCTACAAAATAAACAAAAACCCGCAAGCCTTCACTTACGGGTTTCGCATCTAAAATTCAGAAAATCTTAGAATAAACGGTTCATACCATTCAAGGTTGCTACACGGTACGCTTCCGCCATGGTCGGATAGTTAAAGGTAGTTTCAACAAAATACTTGATGGTATTGTTCGGGCTATTCATCACAGCCTGACCAATATGGATAATCTCGGCAGCGTTATTACCAAAGCAATGCACCCCTAACACTTCTAAGGTGTCACGGTGGAATAGAATTTTCAATTCACCTACGGTGTCACCGGTAATCTGTGCACGTGCCAGATGACGGAAAGATGCCTGGCCAACTTCGTAAGGAATTTTTTCTTCGGTCAATTGCTGTTCAGTCTTACCAATCGAAGAAATTTCCGGAATGGTATAAATACCTGTTGGAATATCCGTTACGGGTTTAACGTTCTCTTCACCGCTCATGTTTGAACCAGCGCAACGCCCCTGGTCATAAGCAGCAGAAGCCAGTGATGGCCAACCAATCACGTCACCGGCAGCATAGATATTTTCCACTTCAGTCTGGTACTGATCATTTACTGTAAGCTGACCACGACTGTTTGGGGTAATGCCTACATTTTCCAAACCTAAACCATCAGTATTCCCCGAACGGCCGTTACACCACAAAATGGCATCGGCTTTAATTTTCTTGCCGCTTTGCAAATGCAACACCACATGATCATCAAATGTCTCAAGATGATCAATTTGTTCATTATGACGAATCAATACACCCTGTTCACGTAAACGGTAAGATAAGGCATCAGAAATTTCATCGTCCAGATAACTGAGCAATTTAGGCTGGGTATTAATCAAATCAACTTTATGGTCCAGACCAATGAAAATGGATGCATATTCACAACCAATAACGCCGGCACCATAAATAATAATTTTTTGAATTGAATAATCCAGATCCAGAATTTTGTCTGAATCAAATACACGTGGATGATTGAAATCAAGCGCCGCCGGACGGTATGGACGTGAACCTGTCGCAATAACTAATTGCTGGAAAACAATCGTTTCTGTTATGCCTTCAGGGCTAAAGATCAATACGGTATTTTTATCCTGGATATAGGCACGACCATGATAAATATCAATCTTGTTACGGTCATAAAAACGGGAGTGTGTTTCAACCTGTTGCTGAATCACTTTATGGGCATTACGCAGCACCTGTTTCATGGTGAACTGCTTCCATTCGCCCACTTTCTGGAACATCGGGTCACGCTGGTAACGCAAAATGCTCGATACTGTTTGACGTAATGCTTTACTTGGAATGGTACCTACGTGTGTACAGTTACCACCTAATTGTTCACGCATATCAACAATTGCAACACGCTTGCCTGATTTAGCAAGTTTCATTGCCGCGCCTTCACCCGCAGGGCCTGAGCCGAGAACTACCGCATCGTATTTAACGAAAGTTCCACTAACGACCTCTTTTTTACGTGGCATTCAACGCTCCTATCTTCAATATTGGTCTATCTTGGCTATATTATGACGTAAATACTCGCAATTTTCTGTATTTACCTCACATATATTAAGTGATGACTACATTTATTAAATGAATATCCTTTTTACCCCATTTAGATTCAAGTCCGTTATAATGAGAGACCTAATATATCTAGTATCTCCCCCGTCAAAAAACAGTGGAAAAGTTGAATATGTCTGAAAACCGTAAACCTGAACAGGGTGTCAAACTTCGTGGCGCAGAGAAAGTCGCTCGTATTCCTGTAAAAGTTGTACCTACGGTTGAAACGCCACGCAAGCCGGACTGGATCCGGGTAAAAATGGCGGCTCCTGAAGAAGTTCAACGTATTAAAACCACGCTGCGTGAGCAAAAATTACATACGGTGTGTGAAGAAGCCGCTTGCCCGAACCTGCCAGAATGTTTTGGTGGCGGTACCGCAACCTTTATGATTATGGGTGATATCTGTACCCGTCGCTGTCCTTTCTGCGACGTGGCACATGGTCGTCCAAATGCCCTTGACCCTGACGAACCGCGTCATATGGCCGAAACCATTGCCAATCTGGGTTTAAAATATGCGGTTATTACTTCGGTTGACCGTGATGACCTTCGAGATGGCGGTGCACAGCATTTTGTAGACTGTATTAAAGAAGCCCGCAGTTTAAGCCCGAATACCTTATTAGAAATTCTGGTACCGGATTTCCGTGGTCGTATGGACATCGCGCTTCGCATCATGACCGAGTGCCCACCGGACGTATTCAACCACAATATTGAAACCGTGCCGCGCCTGTATAAAGCGATGCGTCCAGGTTCAGATTATCAGCATTCTTTAAACTTACTGAAAATGTTTAAGGAATACTGCCCGGACGTTCCAACCAAATGTGGCTTGATGGTCGGTATTGGTGAAACTGAAGAAGAAGTGATTGCATTGCTGGATGACTTAAAAGCACACGATGTCGATTACGTGACTATTGGTCAATACTTACAGCCTTCTAAAGAGCATGCACCGATTGACCGTTTCGTGACTCCAGAAGAATTTGAACGCTATACCGCCCACGGTCAGAAACTTGGATTCAAGAATATCTGGGCAGCCCCTATGGTTCGTTCAAGTTACTTTGCCGACCGTCAGTATTATGGTGAACCAGTTCCTTCGGTACGTCGCAAAACTGATCCTGCAAAAAAAATTGCGGTGCGGACCATTGAAGCTTAATTGAAGATCAGCCTGAAACTAGGCTGATCAATAAATGCCAATCTAAAACCTTTAGATTGGCATTTTTATTTAAGATTAAAATAAATCGTAAGATATAAAAAATCCTCTATTTGAATAGAGGATTTGTTAGATCAAAAGTATTTAAGCAGCTTGACGCGGCACACCACTATGGAAACGGAAAGTATCATCTTCTGAAAGGATTAAATTCTTTTCCACTTCACGGATATGCTCGATACGCCCCTGAATGTCTTCTTCCGGGTCTTTCATTTTAGATGTTTTGGCAACATCTAAGGCCAGTGCCAGATAATCTTCATAATGGCGTGATTCAGATTTAAGTAGGTAGCGATAATAGCGTCCTAACTCTTCATCAACCAGGGGCGCAAGTGCATAAAAACGCTCACAGGAACGTGCTTCCACAAATGCACCAATAATCAGCACGTCAATCAATGCTTCCGGCTCGTAGGTACGAATTTCCTTGCGCAATATGCCTGCATAACGCCCTGCACTCACGGCTTTCCATTCATGTCCGCGTTTGGACATAAATTCCAGCACCTGCTCATAATGCAGCATTTCTTCGCGTACCAGTTGTGCCAGCTTGACCTGCAAATCGGTAAAAAAGCTGTAGCGGAACATCAGGTTCATGGCTGTGCCAGCAGCTTTTTTTTCACAATTGGCATGATCCTGCATGAGTAACTCCAGGTTATTCACGGCTTCATCTAGCCACGCTTTTGGTGTTTCACATCCCAGGAAGCCAATCACAGGTTTCATGAGATCATCATAATGGGTTGTCGACATAACTTTTAAACTTAAATCTTAACGTGCTGCTTTAATCACAGCTTTCATTTGTTGAACAGCTTGGGTCAAACCGACAAACACTGCATCGGCAATAATGGAATGACCAATATTAAGCTCATGAATATGTGGAATTGCAGCAATTGGGGTGACATTTTCCAGGTTCAGACCATGCCCGGCGTTCACAATTAAACCTTTAGATGCAGCATATTCCGCACCTTTAACAATACGCTCAAGTTCATGCTGCTGTGCTTCTGCAGTTTCGGCATCGGCATAAGCACCTGTGTGTAACTCGATGGTAGGTGCACCGCAAGCCACAGCTGCATCAATTTGGGCAAAGTCAGCATCAATAAATAAAGACACTTCACAGCCAATAGCAGACAAGGCCTGAGTCGCGGCTTTAACATCTTCAAAATGACCCACCACATCCAGACCGCCTTCAGTGGTCACTTCCTGACGCTTTTCTGGAACGAAGCACACATGATGAGGCTTGATTTCCTTGGCAAATTCCACCATTTCAGCCGTCACGGCCATTTCCAGATTCATATGCGTTTTCAGCACAGGACGCATACGACGTACATCATCATCCTGAATATGGCGACGGTCTTCACGTAAATGCAGGGTGATACCCTCTGCACCTGCCTGTTCGCAAATTAAAGCAGCATTTACCGGATCTGGATAAGCGGTTCCGCGCGCCTGTCGCAAAGTCGCCACATGGTCAATATTTACACCAAGTAATGCAGCCATAACAATTACCTAACTATGTTTAAAATTAAGATTGAGATTGAGATTGAGATTGAGATTGAGTGTTTTGAATCCACAATTGACGGCTTTTCAGCGGTCGGTCGCCCAAAAGTGCAGTGATGATCTGCCGATACAGCTTAGTCAACAATTGTAACTGTTCAGGATTAAAATCCCTACCCTTTTCATAATCACGCATCGAAAGAATCTGCTGTCCAGATAAAGTCGAACGTGACTGTTGTACTGTAGGAATAAAACCATCATTAAGCTGAAACAGATAAGATTGTGATTCCTGAATTTTATGTTGCTGTGCATCCACTGTAAAATCAAGTGCATAGCCCAGTTCTTCTAAAAGTGCATGCTCGAACTGACGTAAGATTTGTCTTAAAAAAAGATCAGGATGCTCCTGCTGTGCCAATTGTTGCAATTGCTGCAAGGTCTGATGATATTGCACAAAGGTTTGTGGCATTTCCACTTCAACCGGGCACAAGCGCAGGATAATTTCATTCAGATAGAAACCGGAAAAGAAGGCATCGCCAAAAAAGAAAATCGGCTGATTGACAATTTCCAGTTTGGTAAAATTTTTCAGCTCGGATTTACCCGAAGCTTGCAGGCAAATCGGTTGATATTGTGGCGGCGGCGTTTGTCTTAAAATTCCATCCACACGACCATGCTCCTGAGTAAACAGATGCACAATATGACTGCGCTCACGGTATTTACGATGATGGATTAAATAACCATGCAAGGTTTCATTGCGCATACAGGCTTAAGTCTAATCCTTTTTCTTTTCAGAATCAGATTCTTCATCATCCCCATCTGGAATGACGGCACCCACCACAGCTGCCGTACCTTTAACCACGCCTTTAGTGGTTTTATAAGCCACTTTGACCGGAACGGTGACAATCTTGTAAATACAGCCTTGCAGGAACAATACACATGCCACAACAGTCAGTACTTTCATCATTACAGCTCCTTTCAAAGTAAAACCTAGATTTTAGATATCACTATAACCCAAGCTTTTTAATGCACGCTCATCATCAGACCAGCCACCTTTAACTTTCACCCAAAGGGTCAGCATGATTTTCTGTTCGAACATTTTTTCCATATCGGCACGCGCATCCATACCAATTTTTTTCAGCTTAGAACCTTTTTCACCAATTACGATGGCCTTTTGACCAGGACGATCAACAAAAATGGTGGCATCAATATAGGTACACGCCGCTTTTGGACGACCTGTTTTCGCATTAATGGTCGCTTCTTCAGTCTTGAAAGATTCAATTTGCACGGTCAAATCATACGGCAGTTCTTCACCCAATTGACGCATGATTTTTTCACGAATCACTTCCGAAGCAAGGAAACGTTCTGAACGGTCGGTGATTTGATCCAGTGAATAGAGTGGCGGCTGGAATGGCAAATACTTTTCGATGGTATTACGTAAATGTTCCAGATTGGCACCACGTAAAGCGGATACAGGTACGATTTCGGCAAAGTTCATCAGCTTGGCACGCTCTTGAATCAATGGAAGTGCTTGATTCTTGTTTTCAAAAGTATCCAGCTTATTGATGACCAGAATCACCGGCATTTCTGCATTTTGCAGTTTTTCCAGCACCAGTTCATCGTTTTGCGTCCACTTTTGCGCGTCAACCACAAACAGCACCAGATTGACATCACGAAGTGCAGAATGAGCGGCACGGTTCATCATTTTATTGATGGCACGTACTTCTTTTTTATGCATCCCCGGCGTATCCACAAAGACTGCCTGAGATTTTTCTCGGGTATCAATCCCCACAATCTTGTGGCGCGTAGTTTGTGGTTTACGTGAAGTGATTGAAAGCTTTTGACCCAGCAAATGGTTCATCAAGGTAGATTTACCCACATTCGGGCGTCCTACAATCGCAACAAAGCCACTTTTAAAGTCCGAAGGAATCGTCGTTCCTTGTAAACTGAAGAATTGATTAATTAAATCGTTACCGCCGTCTTGCGGTTCGTGATCAGCATCGATGTGATCGGAATGAGTAGTCATTAAGACTTTTGCTCCAATTGTTTTAAGATATCTGCCGCAACTGCCTGTTCAGCAAAGCGACGACTTGAACCCTCACCACACAATACAGGCAAGCCTTCAATCGTACATTCCACCTTGAAATGCTGATTCGGAGCATCGCCTTGAATATCTACAACGTCATAAACAGGGAGAGGTTTTTTACGTGCCTGTAAATATTCCTGTAAGCGTGATTTAGGATCTTTCAGCTGGTCTGTAGGTTCGATATGGTCTAAATATGGCGTGTACCATTTTAGCACGATGTCTTGCAAGACATTTAAATCGTGACAATCAACATAAATTGCACCAATAATCGCTTCCACAGTATCAGCAAGAATAGATTCGCGATGATGTCCACCCGATTTGAACTCACCCGTGCTGAGAATTAAACACGAACCGAGTTTCAAATCGTTTGCAATTTTGCCTAATGCTTCCTGACGAACCAGTGTGGCACGCATACGCGTTAAACGCCCTTCATTTTCATGCGGATAGGCTTGATACAAATAATGGGCAATGATCATCCCCAACAATGAATCGCCTAAAAACTCCAGACGTTCATAGTTAGTTTTATGACTAACCGATCGGTGGGTCAGTGCAAGCTGCAATAATTCAGGTTGTTTAAACTGATAACCGATACGGTTGACTAAGCGCATATCACTTAGTTTGGACTGACCTTTGATCAAAACTTTTCTCGAACTTTAACACTAAATCTATATTGAGTAAGAACGGCTTTCTTATCTCATACTCTTTTTTCACTTGCAGTCCATCAATATTGGTCACCTGAGCGATTTCATCAAATTTAAGATCGCGAACATTGTTCATCTCTAAACGTTGACTCATCTGACTTGCAAACTTTGAAGGATCGGTATCGGCCGGGCTACTTTGCAGCAACTCTGTAATCTGGCTATCTACAACCCGATCATCCCAGTACGGTGCCCAAACAGCGATGGCAATTTTTGCTAAGAAAGCAAAGCCAATGATTGCAATTAAAACTGCAATATAAGATGCCCCTTGTTGATTTTTACGCATTTGTTATTTTTTCCAATCATGCTCAATCAATTGCACCGTTGCGCTTAAACGACGGTAATTTAAATCCAGGTTCTTTATGCATCCAGATATAAAATGCACGACCTGTTAGATTCTGTTCCGGAACGAAGCCCCAAAAACGGCTGTCAGCACTCTGATCACGATTATCCCCCATCGCGAAGTAATGACCTTCAGGTACTTTCACTTCCCAATATAAACCATTTTCAGATGAATATTTACCATTTTCAACATAGTTGATAAAGGGGGCCTGACGGGCCACATTTACACCTTCAAGCTCACGCATTTTAAAGGTATGCTTGCCTAATGTTTCTTGATGGTAAATTGAAGTTGGTGTATCGAGAATATCTTTTTCTCGGCTAAATTCCACTGGAACTTTCGCCACTTTTTGTCCATTGATAATCAGTTGTCCATGATCATAAACAATATGATCTCCCGGCAAACCTACTACACGTTTGATATAACTGATGGTCGGTTGTGGCGGATAACGGAACACAATCACATCGCCACGTTCCGGTTCACCAACGTCAATGACTTTGGTATTGACAATCGGTAGACGCACACCATAGTTAAACTTATTGACCAGAATATAATCCCCCGTTTCCAAGGTCGGAACCATAGAATCGGACGGAATGTTAAACGGCTCATACAGGAATGAACGCAGCACCAGAACCACTGCCAGGACTGGCCAGAAGTCATATGCCCATGTGATAATGAAATTTTCATTCCCCTTACCTAAGGTTTGTCTTTGTTTGAAAACAAACTTATCCAGTAGCCACACCAAGAAAAAAATCAGCGTGACGGGAACGAGAATTAAATTAAAATCAAAATCCATGAGCTATATGACCTCTATTATTATCTTTCTACTTTCAACACAGCAAGGAACGCTTCTTGCGGGATTTCAACACTACCCACCTGCTTCATACGCTTCTTACCTTCTTTCTGTTTAGAAAGAAGTTTTTTCTTACGTGATACGTCACCACCATAACATTTCGCCAATACGTTCTTACGCATCGCTTTTACAGTTGAACGGGCAATAATTTGCGCACCGATGGCAGCCTGAATCGCCACATCAAACATTTGACGCGGAATCAGGTCTTTCATTTTTTCAACCAGGGCGATACCACGGTGACGTGCATCCTGACGGTGACAGATCATGGCCAAGGCATCAACTTTATCGCCATTAATAAGCACGTCAACCTTCACCAGCGATGAGCTTTCAAAACGGATAAAGTTGTAATCGAGTGAGGCAAAACCGCGTGAACATGATTTCAATTTATCAAAGAAATCCATGACCACTTCGGCCATTGGAATTTCAAAGGTAATTGAAACCTGGTTCGCCATGAACTTCATGTCTTTTTGTACACCACGGCGTTCCACGCACAAGGTCATCACGTTACCCAAGTATTCTTGTGGTACAAGGATATGACATTCTGCAATAGGTTCACGCAAATCTTCTACCGTTGAACCATCTGGCATTTTTGATGGACTGTCGATATAGATCGTTTCACCATTCTTCATCACGGCTTCGTAAATTACGGTTGGCGCAGAAGAAATGAGGTCAAGATCGTACTCACGCTCTAGACGCTCCTGTACGATTTCCATGTGCAACATACCAAGGAAGCCACAGCGGAAACCAAAACCTAAGGCATCTGAACTTTCAGGTTCAAAGAATAATGCCGAGTCATTGATTTGCAGTTTATGAAGTGCTTCACGGAACGGTTCAAAATCGCTTGAATCAATCGGGAATAAACCCGCATACACCTGCGGTTTAACCTTTTTGAAACCAGGTAAAGTTGCAACATCAGGCGTAGTCGCAAGGGTAATGGTATCACCGACAGGCGCACCAAAAATATCTTTAATCCCTGCAATGATAAAGCCAACTTCACCCGCTTCAAGCATGCCTGTTTCAGTATGTTTAGGATTGAAGATACCGACCGAGGTAATGATGTGCGATTGGCCAGTTGATTTAATCAACATTTTATCGCCCTTACGCACACGCCCCTGTTTGATACGCACCAAAGACACTACGCCGAGGTAGTTATCAAACCATGAGTCAATAATCAAGGCTTGTAGCGGTGCTTCACGATCACCTGTAGGTGCAGGAATAACATTCACCAGCGTTTCAAGTACGCCTTCAATGCCAAGACCTGTTTTCGCTGAACAGGTCGGTGCATCAGTTGCTTCAATCCCGATGATGTCTTCAATTTCTTGGATCACACGCTCAGGTTCAGCTTGCGGCAAGTCAATCTTGTTGAGTACTGGTAAAACTTCGAGTCCCTGTTCAATCGCGGTATAGCAGTTTGCTACAGACTGGGCTTCAACCCCTTGCGCAGCATCAACAACCAGAAGCGCACCTTCACATGCTGCAAGCGAACGTGATACTTCGTATGAAAAGTCCACGTGTCCTGGAGTGTCAATAAAGTTTAATTGGTATTCTTGACCGTTCGGATGAGTATAATACAACGTCACTGATGCCGCTTTAATGGTAATACCGCGCTCACGTTCCAATTCCATAGAATCCAGAACCTGAGCCTGCATTTCGCGATCTTGCAAACCTCCACAGGTTTGAATAAAGCGATCTGCCAGTGTCGATTTACCATGATCGATATGCGCAATAATCGAGAAGTTACGAATGTTTTTAATATCAACAGATTTTTTAGCTTGCGCCATGGGCTACCTTGAGAAAAAAACACGCCATGCAACCAATAGTTAATGCATGGCAAAAGCTGAATAGAAATTGCGTAGGATTATAGCAGATGGATTTTTCAATGTATCCTAAATAATGAGTTCGTTTTTCGCTTTGACAGTTATTTTCAAAATAAAACCGGATTGTAGTCATGTACTCAATTTGAAGCCATCGCATCATACTGACTAAAATCCAGCGGATTCACCTGTTCCGATATCGGCTGGTAGGCTTGGCTAAAAGTGGGAGACATGCGTTTTGGCCGACCTGTGGCAATTTCCACACAGGCCCATTTGGTATTCCCCATAAATAAAACGCTTTGGTCTTGGGGACGATAAAACACATATTGCCGGAAAGAATACAAGGCATTGATATCATCCAGCCAGGTACGCAAGATAATCTTTTCGCCTTCAAATGCCGCTTTACGGTATTGCACATGGTGCTCTACCGCAACCATGGCATGCTTCAGTTCCATGTATTCATTCAGCCCCAAACCCAGGGCCTCAATATGTGCAGTAGCGACATCCTGCATCCAGTGCATATACACTACGTTATTTACATGTCCCAGACTGTCAATATCTTTTGCTTGAACGGTGATTTCCAAATCAAAAACTGTGCTCATCTATTTTACCGACCCTTACACTATGCAAAAAATGACCTTCAAGGCTACACAGTCTACGTAATTTTGTATCGCAGTAAAATTGCAAAATATAAAAAACCACTCAGCTGTAGAGTGGTTTTCTGTTCGATGGATTCATGCTATTCAATACGCATGCCTAAAATTGCGCGCTGATCTTGACGAATAATAGAAACACGTGCAATTGAACCTTTTTTCAGTTCGGATACTGTCTTAATAAAGTCATTACTATTCAAAATGGTTTTATTATTGATTTGAGTAATGATATCACCTACAGCGATACGGGATTGTGATGCGATCCCTCCCCGTTTGACTTCTTGAATCAGAATACCGCCTTTAAGATTCAGTTGGGATTGTTCACTGGCAGTCAAATTACGAATCGTCACCCCCAAAACAGGACCTTTATTTTGTGCTGCCTGTTCCACCGGTGCCGGTGTGTCGTCCGGTGCAGTCATCAATGTTGCCGAGATATTACGAGTCTTATCATCCCGCAAAACTTGCAATTGAATGTTTTGATTTGGTGAAGTCCGGTTTAAGTAGTTGAGCAAATCAGAGGTTCTGGAAATAGGCAAGCCATTATATTTCAGGATCACATCACCCGCCTTAAAGCCAGCTCTGGCTGCCGGGGAATTGGGAGCGACCTGGGTCACCAATGAACCTTCAGGCTTGGACAGGTTATAAGATTCAGCAAGGTTACGGTCGATGTCTTGCAACATCACTCCCAAATATGAACGGGTGACCTTGCCATTCTTTTTCAGCTGCTCTGCCACATCCATCGCCACATCGATCGGAATGGAAAATGACAGGCCCATATATCCGCCAGTACCGCTGAAGATACGCGAGTTTACCCCAACCACTTCACCATTCTGGTTAAACAAGGGACCGCCTGAGTTACCCGGATTCAACGCCACATCGGTTTGAATAAAGGGCACCGAGGTTTCGCCCATCATGTTACGCATTTTCGCACTGACAATACCGGCAGATGCAGAATAGTCAAAACCGAAAGGTGAACCAATAGCCAGTACCGGCTCACCGACTTTCAGCCGGTCTACATTGCCTGTACGCAGTTCAGGGAAATTGGAACCATTGACTTTCAGTAGCGCCACATCGGTACGCGCATCACTTCCAACTATGGTGGCATCAATCTCACGGCGGTCATTAAACATAATGGTCACTTTAGATGCATCTTCAACCACATGATGATTGGTTAACAGATAACCATCCTTACTGATAAAAAATGCACTGCCGTAAGCGGTTTTCTCTTGCTGAGCCTGTTGCTGTGGAACAATCACCTGATTGCCAAAAAAGCGTTTCAAAATTTCAGGAATTTGCTGTTGAATCAGCTCTTCCTGAGTCATTTTTTTAACGACACTGACACTCACTACAGCAGGGCTGACCTGTTCAACCAGATTGGAAAAGTCTACCGAAGAAGCTGCTTGTGTTTGCATCGCTGCCATGGTGAATACAGCAGCATACATTCCTTTTTTTATATAGCGATTGTTCATATAAAGCATTCACTCCATTCATTATAAGTATGCGTAAACAGTATTTAGCATAAAACATGTCTGTCTTGGGTAATAATATGTTTGATTATATTTGTATAAACAACAGCTTAAATCTTTCTTAAAAGTTTGTTGCTTTATTACTTTTTCTCATCATACATTAGCATATTAGCTCTTGTTTTTTGATGAAAAAAGGGGTGTTATTAGCAAACTTTTTTCAAATTAGCTGATGAACATGTCTAATTTAAATACAACACATCATTTTGACGTGATCATTGTAGGCAGTGGTGGTGCAGGTTTAAGCCTGGCTTTATCATTACCAGATCATTTCAATATTGCTGTTTTGGCCAAATCGGCACTCACCGAAGCCAGTACTTTTTATGCACAAGGCGGTGTCGCGGCGGTTTTAGATGAAACTGACTCAATTGAACAGCATATTGATGACACCATGATTGCAGGTGCACATTTATGTGAGCGTGAAGCGGTCAAGCAGACTGTAGAAGGCGGCAAACCTTCGGTCGACTTTCTGCTAAAACATGGCGTGCAATTTACCTTAGATGAACAGGAACAATTGCATTTAACCCGTGAAGGTGGTCACTCCCAACGCCGTATCATCCATGCTGCAGATGCGACAGGTCGCGCCATTTCAACCACTTTGGTGCAACGTGCCCGTGAAAAGCAAAACATCACTATTTTTGAAAATTATATTGCCATTGATTTAATTACTTCAAAAAAACTCGGCCTGAAAGATCAAGAAAATCGTGCGTTGGGTTTATACGCGCTCGATGAAAAGACTGAAAAAGTCCATACATTCTTGGCACCCTCTACCGCTTTGGCATGTGGTGGGGCAATGAAAGCCTATCTGTATACCTCCAATCCGGATATTGCGACCGGTGATGGTATCGCCATGGCTTACCGTGCCGGTTGCCGGGTTGCCAATATGGAGTTTAACCAGTTCCATCCAACCTGCCTGTATCATCCGCAAGCACGCTCCTTTTTAATTACCGAAGCCATGCGTGGTGAAGGGGCTTATTTACGCTTGCCTGATGGTGAACGTTTTATGCTGCGTTTTGACGAACGCGCTGAACTGGCACCGCGTGATATTGTGGCACGTGCGATTGACTATGAAATTAAACGTTTGGGTATCCGTCATGTCTGGCTGGATATCACGCATAAACCAGCCGAGTTTGTGAAAGAACATTTCCCTACCCTGTATGCCCGTTTACTAGAACTTGGCATCGACATTACCAAAGACATGATTCCTGTGGTTCCTGCGGCGCACTATACCTGTGGCGGTGTGGTGGTCGATGAAAACAGCCAGACCGACCTTCAAGGTTTATACGCCATTGGTGAAACCTCTTATACTGGCTTACACGGTGCTAACCGGATGGCGAGTAACTCACTTTTAGAATGTTTTGTCTACGGCATGAGTGCAGCCAAACATATAGAAAGCCTGTTCAATCCAGATTATGTTTCTCCTGATGCACCAAGCTGGGATGATTCCCAAGTGATGAATCCGGATGAAAATGTCGTTATTCTGCAAAACTGGGATGAACTGCGTCAGACCATGTGGAACTATGTGGGTATTGTCCGCACCACTAAACGTCTGCAACGTGCCTTACATCGTATCGAAATGTTGAAGCGTGAAATCACTGAATATTATCAGGATTACCATGTCAGCAAAAACCTGATTGAATTACGTAACCTGGTACTGGTTTCAGAGATGATTGTACGCTGTGCCATGGCACGCAAGGAATCACGCGGTTTGCATTACACTCTGGATTATCCGGAGCTTGGGCCTGAATTACGTAAAACGGTACTAACTCCACCCAACTTCCAGGTGGAAACTCCGTTGGTCAATGTAGATGCTTAAACCCGTGTAGCCTAAATAAAAAAGCCGAACATCTTTGTTCGGCTTTTTCAATTTGCATGATATCTTTTTATTGCCGGGGTGGGATGGAATAAGTACCCACTGCATGTGCAATCGGTTCATCTAAATTCATGGAATATAACCATACATCACCCACAATGAGAGCCTTGCCCACTTTCATTAATTGACAGACCGCACGAATATCCTGTGCTGCCGTCGGTTTTCTTAAAAAATTGATGGATAAACTGGTCGTGACAGCCAAGGCCACAATACCGATTTCACCCAGTATGGCAATATACAGTGCATAATCAGCAGCGGTCATCATGGTCGGCCCTGATACCGTTCCACCCGGTCTTAAATCAGCAGTATTCATGATATAAGATGGTGGCTCCTTTTTCAGTGACTGTTTCTATTTCGCATTTTTCCAGGCTTTGCGGAAATTCACATTGCAAAAATTCAATAATTTCGACTTTATTACTTTTCATTGTTTATAAAAAAAATCTTCCATAATGTTAGCCACTATAGAAGATTTTTCATTTAAACCCAATTGCTGGGGATGACTACACCGATTGCAAACACGCGAGTGCCTGAGTGAATACCTGTTCTGGTGTTTGGGTGGCATCCAGACGTTTAATCCGTTCCCCCTGCTGTTGCCAAAGCTCCTGATAGCCTGAACGTACTTTCTCAAAGAATGTGGCTTTCTCCTGCTCAAAGCGATCTAATGCACCCCGTGCACGCGCACGTGACATTCCCAACTCAGTCGGGGCATCCAGCCAAAAAGTAACGTTCGGCATATGCGAGACAAAGTTGGCATTCAATAACTGTAATTTTTCTTTACTTAGGCCGCGGCCTGCACATTGATAGGCAAAACTGGCATCAGTAAAACGGTCACACAGTACGGTCTTACCTGCCTTCAATGCCGGAACAATCACCTGCTGTAAATGCTGTGCACGTGCCGCATACATTAAAAGCAGTTCTGTGTCATTCGACATGCTTTCTTCATGGTTGACTGACAACAGCAGGGAACGGATTTGTTCTGCCATTGGTGTGCCACCCGGCTCACGCGTCAGTACCACTTCATGACCTTGCTGTTGCAGATAATCATAAATTTTACCAATGAGTGTGGTTTTCCCGACACCTTCAGTGCCTTCAAAACTAATAAACATCCCCACTCCTTAATTTTTTGAACGAATGACAGTTAGATATTCTTGCACAGCACGATTATGCTCATCCAAAGTTGCGCTAAATTTATGCCCACCATTACCCGTGGCGACAAAATAGATATTTCTGGAATTGTCCGGGTGCATAGCAGCTTCAATCGCTTTTTGACTTGGCAATGCAATCGGCGTTGGTGGTAAGCCATTGTTGGTATAGGTATTATATGGTGTAGGTGTACGCAAATCGTTACGCGTGATATTGCCATTATAACGGTCGCCCATACCATAAATCACAGTTGGATCGGTTTGCAGACGCATCCCCTGTTGCAGACGACGGATAAACACCCCCGATACCTGATTTAACTCATGATCCAGACTGGTTTCTTTTTCCACAATAGAAGCCATAATCAGCGCTTCATATTTATCCTTATAAGGTAAACCACTGGCACGATTGGCCCATGCAGTATCCAAAGCCTTCATTTGGCGTTTATATAAATCAGTCAAAATCTTTTTATCAGTTTCACCCTTGGCAAAGAAATAGGTATCTGGTGCAAACAGCCCTTCGGGATGGTTAAATGGAATACCTAAGGCTTTTAGCATTTGATCTTGCGGAAGATTCAACACTTCTTTAGTGACTAAATCATCTTTCTTTAGAAGTTCAATTAACTGTTTAAAAGTCGTACCTTCAATCACCAGAATGCGGTTCATCTGTGCATTTTCAGCATTCGAAACCAGTTCCAGCACTTCACGTACCGACATGCCTTGACGAATTTCATAAACGCCAGCTTTCATACTGTCATGAATCATGATTTTTTGATAAAGCTTCAGGATAATAGGAAAACTGACTTTATCTTGCTGAGCTAGACGGTCAATAAAGCCTGAATAACTGTCACCATCTCCAATCGCCAGCATTTGCTTTTCACCTTGCACAGGATAGGACTTGAACAAGCTGGCACCCAAGATAACCGCAAATAATACCGTCAGACCTGCAATTAAAATAAGGATGCCTTTTAAAGGAAATCCTGATGCAGTTTTATTTTTCGATTTTTGCTTTTTGCTAGACATATTAATGAATCTGATTCAATTGAAGGATATTAAAGAGTTCAATACACGGCTGAATATTCAACGGTTGCCGGTTAAGTTCAGTTACAGCTTTCATGGGACTTAAGGCATTACAAAAAAACAGGCTTTCAAATTTTGCAATGTCTTCCATTTCAATAAACCGCTGTTCACAGTGAATACCATGCTGCTGCATCCGGGACAAAATTTCGGCCCGCATCACCCCATGCACGCCATTATAGCGAAGTTCAGGTGTAATCCAGGTATTGTTTAAACGAATGAAACAATTACTGCTTACGCCCTCCACAACAGTGCCTTGTACATCGGTCACCAAGGCTTCAGCCCAACCCTGCTGATCGGCTTCATGTTTTAACAAGACCTGTTCCAGACGGTTCAGACTTTTTAAACCGACCAGATTGGGCATGCTCAATCCCAATGCCTGTTGAAGTACTCCAGATTTGATTTTTTCAATGTGAAAATCATCGACTGCTTGGGGATAAAAAAACACCCAGACATCTGCCGGATGATCAGGCAAGCTATAGCCGCGTTGTCCCTCACCACGACTGATGATGATTTTTAATGTGCCATTTAGTTCAAGAAACTGCTGTTGTAGTAGAGCCAAAGTTTTTTCAATGCAGCTTAAATCTGCCTGCAACATCAGCCGTTCACAACTTAACTGTAGCCGTGCCCGATGCAAGCTTTCAAGTTCAATTTTGCCATGCCGAACACGTGCCGTGGTGAAACAGCCATCTCCGTAATGAAAAGCACGGTCCTGTAATGACACTTCATTTATTTCCCGTGCATTCTTAAAACATGGCATAACAAACATCCTGCAAATGATGACCTAGTTTAAAAATAGTGGCGCTTAATTGATAGCTTTTTTATTCATATCAAATTCGTTTCTTATTATTTTTTCAACAAAAAAGATGACGCTATGCTTGGCTCCGTTACAAAACATTAATAATTCAAAGGATAGCAAAATGCGCTCACTAAAAATCGGGGTTTTAGCAGCTCTTATTTCAGCAACGTCTTTTACTGCACTGGCAAAAGACTTTTTAAACGTTTCCTATGATCCAACGCGTGAATTGTATGAAAACTACAATAAAGAGTTTGCTGCATACTGGAAGAAAACCACAGGCCAAGATATTAATTTTAAACAGTCACACGGCGGTTCTGGCAAACAGGCACGTGCCGTGATTGATGGTCTGGGTGCCGATGTGGTGACGTTGGCACTTGCAGCAGATATCGATGCAATTGCAGCAAACTCAAATTTACTTCCAAAAGACTGGCAAAAAAAATTTCCAAATAACTCTACTCCCTATACCTCTACCATCGTCTTCCTTGTACATAAAGGCAACCCGAAAGGCATTAAAGACTGGGGCGATCTGGTCAAAAATAATGTCGGCATTATTACCCCAAACCCAAAAACCTCTGGTGGCGCCCGCTGGAATTATCTGGCAGCATGGGCTTGGGCGAAACATCAGCCAGGCGGTAACGATGCCAAAGCACAGGAGTTCGTACGTCAAATCTATAAGAACACCAAGGTCCTCGACTCTGGTGCACGCGGTGCAACCACGACATTTGCTGAACGTGGCATTGGAGATGTATTGCTGGCCTGGGAAAACGAAGCTCATTTAGCTATTCGTGAACAACCGGGCAAGTTCGAAATTATCACACCGTCGTTGTCTATTTTGGCTGAACCCCCTGTGGCGATTGTAGAGAAGAATGCACAGAAAGACGGCAACCTGAATTTAGCCAAAGCTTATCTCAACTATTTATATTCACCTGCAGGTCAAACCATTGCTGCCAATAACTTCTACCGTCCGCGCAATGCAGCAATACTGGCAAAACATAAATCCGTATTCAAACCCTTGAAACTAGTCACCATTAATAAAGAATTTGGCGGCTGGAGCAAAGTTCAAAAAGCACATTTTGAAAATGGCGGCGTATTTGACCAGATCATAAAAGCCAATAGCACCAAATAATCTCAGTCAAGCAAACAAAGCATCAGTTTTATTCATAAGGCTGGTGCTTATTTTATGAACCCAGCCTTATTTATCTTTTTTATTCATATAAAATTCATTTTTTATTATTTTTTATGCATAAAGAATATAGCTATTCTATACCCCTGTAATGAAACACATTAAGAATATTGAGGTTCGCATGAGCATTTCGGCAAAATTGAAACTTGGAGTTTTAGCAGCAGTTATATCTACCATTTCTTTAGCTGCTGCAGCGAAAGATTTTCTCAATGTTTCTTATGACCCAACACGTGAACTTTATGAAGACGTGAACAAAGATTTTAGCAAATACTGGGAAAGCCGTACCGGACAGAAAATTAACTTCAAGCAGTCACACGGTGGTTCTGGCAAACAGGCACGTGCGGTCATTGATGGGCTGGATGCCGATGTGGTGACTTTGGCACTTTCTGCCGACATTGATGTAATTGCGGAAAAAACCAGACAGTTACCTGCAGACTGGCAAAAGAAGCTGCCACATAACTCAACGCCATATACCTCTACCATCGTATTTTTAGTACGTAAAGGCAACCCAAAACACATTAAGGACTGGGGTGATCTGGTTAAGCCGGGGATAGGCATTATTACACCAAATCCTAAAACCTCTGGCGGCGCACGCTGGAACTATTTAGCGGCATGGGCCTGGGCAAAACACCAGGCGGGTGGCAATGATAAAACTGCACAGGAATTTGTGCGTAAAATTTATAAAAACACCAAGGTTCTCGATTCTGGTGCACGCGGTTCAACCACAACATTTGCAGAACGTGGCATTGGTGATGTGCTGTTGGCCTGGGAAAACGAAGCTCACTTAGCCCTTCGTGAACAGCCAGGAAAATTTGAAATTATCACGCCATCTCTGTCTATTTTGGCTGAGCCACCCGTGGCGATTGTAGATAAAAATGCAGAGAAAAAAGGCAATAAATATCTCGCTCAAGGCTACCTAAACTTCCTTTACTCGCCACGCGGCCAGCAACTTGCGGCTGAAAACTTTTACCGTCCACGCAATGCAAAAACACTGGCGCAATACAGCAAGGTATTCAATTCCTTAAAACTGGTCAGTATCGATCAGGAATTTGGCGGCTGGAGCAAAGTTCAAAAAGCGCACTTTGAAAATGGCGGTGTATTTGACCAAATTGTTAAAGCCAATAGTGCAAAATAATCGCATTCGATAAACAGGAGCATCGACATGATTCATACCGTAATTGTTCCAGGCGTAGGTGGCAGTGAACACGCACACTGGCAGTCGTGGCTACAACGACAACTCATGTCATGCTCCCGTGTGCAACAACAGGACTGGAACACCCCTGTGTTACAAAACTGGATTGCCGAGTTTGTAAAGACCGTGACGCCTATTCAGGGCAGCATCCAGATTGTCGCGCATAGTTTTGGTTGTTTAACTACTGTGGCAGCTTTAGCCCAGCACCCGGAACTCAATCAAAAAATTAAAAATTTGATTCTGGTTGCACCTGCCAATCCTGCCCGTTTTGGCGAAGCCGGTTTTTCACGTGATAGCCAGCAAGATTACCAATGCTATTTTCATCAGCTGAAAATTGCCGTGCCAACGACTTTACTGATCAGTGAAAACGATCCCTGGTTAAATTTTGAAGATGCCCAGCAACTTGCAAAGGCGTGGGAACTTAATCCGGTTAATCTGGGTCAGGTTGGACATATTAATGTTGCTTCCGGTTTTGGGCCTTTTCCTGAAATTTATGATTATTTAATTTCAGAAAATGTGCTGCAACATATCAATTTTACTGATGATAGCAAGTGCTTTTTCAAATTTGCAATTTAAACCCTGCAAATTATGCTTGTGCCGAATTAAACTTTTATTTTCGCTGACTTTATTGGTCAGTAGTCGCTCTTTTTAAGGAATCATCATGTCGCAGCGATCCCGAGTGCTGCCAGGATTTGGTCTTTCTCTAGGCTTTACCCTAGCGTATCTATCATTAATCGTGCTTATTCCATTATCTGCGGTGTTTATCAAATCGCTAGGTATAGGCTGGGATGGTTTATGGGAAATTTTAAGTTCAGAACGTATCTTAAAATCTTTGCAGTTAAGTTTTAGTGCTGCCCTATTTGCAGCCTTAGTCAATGTCGTGTTTGGCTTGTTACTGGCATGGTGCTTGGTCCGTTACAGTTTTCCCGGTAAACGTATTATTGATGCTTTGGTCGATTTACCCTTTGCCCTGCCAACAGCGGTGGCGGGTATTGCCCTAACCTCATTATATGCACCTACAGGCTGGGTCGGTCAGTATCTGGAACCCATCGGAATTAAAGTAGCCTATACCCCGATCGGGATTACTCTGGCGCTGATTTTTATTGGCTTGCCTTTCGTTGTACGTACCGTACAGCCTGTACTGAGTGATCTTGAAACCGAACTTGAAGAAGCGGCTTCTGCTCTGGGTGCCAACCGTTTTCAGATTGTCAGCAAAATTATCCTGCCCATTCTGTTTCCAGCACTACTGACTGGTTTTGCCCTAGCCTTTGCACGTGGTGTGGGTGAATATGGTTCCGTGATCTTTATTGCCGGTAACCAGCCATTTGAAACTGAAATCGCACCCTTGATGATTATTTCCCGTCTGGAAGAATATGACTATGCCGGTGCAACCACCATTGCCGTGGTGATGTTAATCCTGTCATTCGCGATTTTATTCCTGATTAACTTGCTGCAAGCATGGGCAAGCAAACGTACCGGGAGAACAGCACGATGAGTTTAATCACTAATAGCAATGCCTTAGCCGAGAAATTACAGTCCCGCGATGCGACGCGTGAACCAGTCTGGGTTCGCTATTTACTGCTTACGATTGCACTGATTTTCTTTTTAAGCTGCTTGATTCTGCCCTTAATTCTGGTCTTTGTTGAAGCATTTAAACAGGGGGTTGGGGTTTATTTTCAGGCACTGGTGCATCCAGACACCTTGTCTGCGGTGAAACTGACCTTATTGACCGCTGTAATTGCCGTGCCATTAAATGTAGTATTTGGCGTAGCAGCCGCATGGTCGGTGGCGAAGTTTAATTTCCGTGGCAAATCCATTCTCACCACCATTATTGATCTACCTTTCTCGGTTTCTCCAGTTATCGCAGGCATGATGCTGGTACTGATTTTCGGTACTCAAGGCTGGCTTGGCGGCTGGCTGATGGACAATGACATTAAAATTTTGTATGCCGTTCCTGCCATTGTACTGGCAACCGTATTTATTACTGTGCCTTTTGTGGCGCGCGAACTGATTCCCCTAATGGAAGCGCAAGGTACCGAGGAAGAAGAAGCTGCGATTGTACTGGGTGCTTCAGGCTGGCAAACTTTCTGGAAAGTGACCTTACCCAACATTAAATGGGGTCTGATTTACGGCGTGATTCTTTGTAATGCCCGTGCCATGGGTGAATTCGGTGCAGTATCGGTGGTGTCGGGTCACATTCGTGGTGAAACCAATACCCTGCCGCTACATGTTGAAATCCTTTACAACGAATATACCTTTAGTGCGGCATTTGCAGTGTCATCGCTTCTGGCTTTACTGGCAATTGTGACCCTGATCTTGAAAACATGGGTAGAAGTGCGCCAGGAAAAACAAAACAAACGTAATGAAGATTCAACAGTTTCTTAAGGAATGACATCATGAGTATTCAAGTTAAAAATATTGAAAAACACTTTGGTGCATTCCATGCACTTAAAAATATCTCGCTCGACTTTCCCGATGGTCAGCTGGTGGCATTACTCGGCCCATCTGGCTGCGGTAAAACCACCCTGCTGCGTATTATCGCAGGGCTGGAATCGGCAGATGGCGGTCAGGTGATTCTTGAGGGCGAAGATGCAACCAATGTGCATGTCCGTGAACGTGAAGTCGGCTTTGTATTCCAGCATTATGCCTTGTTCCGTCATATGACGGTATTTGACAACATTGCCTTTGGTTTACGTGTGCGCCCTCGTTCTACCCGACCATCAGAAGCTGAAATTAAAAAACGTGTGACCCGTTTGCTTGATCTGGTTCAGCTGGGCTTTTTGGCCGACCGTTATCCTGCACAACTCTCGGGCGGACAACGTCAACGTATTGCCCTGGCACGTGCTTTGGCGGTTGAACCTCGTGTATTATTGCTGGATGAACCTTTTGGCGCACTCGATGCCAAAGTGCGTAAAGAGCTGCGTCGCTGGTTACGTACTTTGCATGATGAATTGCATATCACCTCAATTTTCGTGACTCATGATCAGGAAGAAGCTCTGGAAGTAGCCGATCAAATCGTGGTGATGAACAAAGGCAATGTCGAGCAAATTGGTTCACCTCGTGAAGTTTATGAAACACCGGCAACACCGTTTGTATTCGACTTCCTGGGTCAGGCCAACCGTTTCGAAGGTCAAAACCAGCAAGGCATTATCCAGATTGGTGACGACCGTCTGCAACTACCGCAGGTGAAAGATGCTCCGCAAGGCAACGTGATTGCCTTTGCCCGTCCAAATGAATTACGCATTCATGCAACACCGCAAGAAAATGCCATTCAGGCCACTTTCCTGCGTGAAATCTGGATTGCCGGCAAGGTTATTGCTGAACTTCAAGATCGTCAGGGCAATTTAATTGAAATTTCGCTTAATTCTGAAGAAGCGAAGTTACATCAATTTAAACCAAATCAAACAGTGTGGTTAAGTCCAACGGGATTGCACCTGTTTGCCAATGACGTCGCTTAATAACAAATAGATGGGGCAAAAACAGCCCCATCCTCTTTAGGGTAAACAGCATTATGAATTTCCAACAATTAAGAATTATTCGAGAAACTGTTAGACAAAACTTTAATTTAACTGAAGCTTCGGCAGCACTTTATACGTCACAATCTGGCGTCAGTAAGCATATTAAAGATTTAGAAGATGAACTGGGCGTACAGCTGTTTATCCGTAAAGGTAAACGTTTGCTGGGCTTGACCGAACCTGGCCAGTCTTTACTCGGGATTGTGGAACGTATGCTGGTTGATGCAGACAATATTAAACGTCTGGCAGATGATTTTAACCGCGTCGATGAAGGTACGTTGACCATTGCAACCACGCATACCCAGGCGCGTTATGTCTTGCCGCCGATTGTGAACCAGTTTAAAAAAGAATTTCCAAAAGTTCATTTGATTCTGCAACAGGCCAGCCCGGTTGAAATTACCGAAATGTTGCTGCAAGGTGAAGCAGATATTGGTATTGCAACCGAGTCGCTAACTACTGAGGAGAACCTGGCCAGCGTACCTTATTATAATTGGCAGCACAGTATTATTACCCCGCAAAACCATGCACTTGCCAACAAGACAGACATTACGCTGGAAGACTTGGCGCAATATCCGATTATCACCTACCATGGCGGTTTCACAGGTCGTTCTAAAATTGACAAAGCCTTTGAAGAGGCAGGTATTGATGTTGATATTGTGATGTCAGCACTGGATGCAGATGTCATCAAAACCTATGTTGAATTGAATATGGGCGTCGGTATTGTCAACAATGTCGCTTATGATGCTGAACGTGACTATCGACTCAAACAGATTCCAACCGATATCTTTGGGGTAAATACTACCTGGATTGCAGTGCGCAAAGGTCATTTGCTGCGCGGTTATGGTTATGAGTTTATTTCACTCTGCTCGCCAGAAGCCGACATTAAGGCCCTGAAAAAAGTAGCTTATCCAGAAGAATAAGCATTTCATGATTTTTTTAAATAAGGGATATAAAAAATATCCCTTTTTAAATTCATCTGTCGTTGCAAAACTAGATTTATAAAAATAATTTAATTTTTCAATCACTTAAACATAAAAACCTCACATAATACTTGCTCATTCTATATAAAATCACAAAAGAAAAAATTGAATGGGGATATCTATATAAGCTAAGGCATTTGGTCTCAGTATTGGTGTTTTCATGACTAGCGACCTCTACATACTGCAGCACTGGAAAGCTCTAACCAATCCATTACCTCTTTTTTACAGCCGGATTATTAAGCCGAGTTCTCAACGGCCATTGTAGATGCCAATATTTCAGGTAAAACACTTCAGCCAAACCAGAATACCCCCCTCAACATTTACTTAAATTTCTACCCCAAATTTTGCCCATTCTTTTTATATTTCAAATGTTGCATTTAAATTGCAAACTCACACTCACTGGTCTTTTGGGCTCATCTACGATCAAGCTTTTGCCACAGATGTCAGCTATGCTTTATAGTTTGGGTATCGGTAGTTTTTATCCTATGTACTCTAATGTATTTATTGTCGCGGGTATAAAGACTCAACAAAGCCAAAGTTAAGCAAAATCAATAGGGTTCATGCAGTCTGTTTGGTATGTTATCTTCAGTAAACCATAACAAGGCTATTGCTTATGGCCTTAAGCTCCGTTACCGCTTCTAGCAAAAATAGCTGCATTGTCTAAAAATAAAAAACGAGCCGAAGCTCGTTTTTTTAAAGACTACTATTTTATTACCAATGATAACTTACACCGATTTTACCTACAGGAAGCCATTTGTGTTTGTCATCAGTCGCAATTTTAGTTTCATCAGCTGCAATATTGTCAACCAGTGAACCGCGTGTTGGGTTATCAGCCGCACCACCACTGACTAACTGTAAGTTAACATCTGGATTATCGGCATAGTAAGCACCGACTTCACCAAATACGCCCCAATTTTTATTAATCTTAGGCGCCCATCCTAAGCCTAAATATGGAGCAATGTCATTTTTGTAATCCATGGTCCCTTTAATATGAGCGCCATCTGCACCCGCTACAAAGTCTGTATGGTTAATGGTAAAACCTTCTCCCGCACCTACACGGCGATCAAGTTCATACTCATTATCTAAATAGGCTACACCAGCGGCCATATATAGACCTTGCACCCATCTATTTTCACTTGCACCCCAAGGACGAATTTCAGCATTCAAATAGGTATTTTTATTCTCCATATCAATGTCATAGTCTGAACCATTGACCGAGATATCATCAGACCAAGAGATATCGCCGCCATTATAACCCAATGCCAAACCGACATATGGGTTTGCAGTCCACAGTAATGCACCACCATAACCGGTTGTACCTACTTCAGCACGGACACTAGTTGGAATAAGCTGGTTACGTTCAAATGCATAACCATCTTGAACGACTGCATCATCAGCTGCCATGACTGTTCCGGCGACAGAGGTCAATACCGATACTGCTAAAAGCGTAGCTAAAGTTTTCATTGTAGATCTCCTCAAAAAGGTTTCTATTTCGTCATTAGTGCTTTTCTATCTAATAGTTAGAACTATAAAATATTAATTGCTCAACTTTTATTCGAAATTTGCTTAGTTTTTGTTATTTTTTGATACATTTTCTATTTGTTTTTGATTATTAAATCATTTTTTTGTTTATTTATCTGTGTAGCCGATTTTCGCTCCCATTTTGCCCATCTTTCATAATTAATTCCGATCCAAAGCCACTTTTTCATCTATTTATATCTCAATATAGTGTAAAATCTTAAAAATTTTTTTCTGGAAGGAAGATCATGTCTCAGCTTTCAACAATCATTGAACAAGCGTTTGAAGACCGTGCGAATTTCACAGCAGCAGATTGTCCTGCTGAAATCCGTCAAGCAGTTGAGGAAGTCATTGCTGGCCTGGACAATGGTACTTTACGTGTTGCTGAAAAAATCGAGGGTGAATGGGTTGTTCATCAATGGATTAAGAAAGCGGTATTGTTATCATTTAAATTAAACGACAACAAACCAATGGAAGCTTGTGATCTTCGTTTCTATGACAAAGTTGATACTAAATTTGGCGATTGGACTGAAGAACAGTTTAAAGCTGCAGGTGTACGTGTAGTACCTCCTGCTGTAGCCCGTAAAGGTTCATTCCAGGCGAAAAATGTGGTCTTGATGCCTTCTTATGTGAACATCGGTGCTTATGTGGATGAAGGTACCATGGTTGATACATGGGCAACTGTGGGTTCATGTGCGCAAATTGGTAAAAACGTTCACTTGTCTGGTGGTGTAGGCATTGGTGGCGTGCTTGAACCGCTTCAAGCGAACCCAACCATTATTGAAGACAACTGCTTCATCGGTGCTCGTTCTGAAATTGTTGAAGGCGTGATTGTTGAAGAAGGTTCTGTCATTTCAATGGGCGTATTCATTGGTCAATCTACCAAGATTTATGACCGTGAAACTGGCGAGATCCATTACGGCCGCGTTCCTGCAGGTTCGGTGGTTGTTTCTGGTAGCCTTCCATCTAAATGCGGTAAATACAGCCTGTACGCAGCTGTGATCGTGAAAAAAGTAGATGCGAAAACCCGTGCAAAAACTAGCTTGAACGATTTATTGCGCGAAGACTAAGATGTAGTCTGCTGCGGAACATTGATTGTTCCCCGGAGCTTCAACCGCTCCTCGTCTCTACGGTTAGCAATAGCCGTAGGGATTTTTATTTTTATACTGTGTTATTTATCCTGAGCTGGATTATGTTGTTATGAGTACTCTTCGATCTTCCGCTATTCCTGTTACCGATCCGTCTGCGGGGTTACGTATTACGGAGATTTTCTATTCATTACAAGGTGAAGCCAATGCTGCAGGATTGCCGACCGTATTTATCCGTTTAACCGGTTGCCCTTTACGTTGTACTTATTGCGATACCACTTATTCTTTTGAAGGTGGCGAACGCCAATCCCTGGATGACATTATTCAGACCGCACTGGATTTTAAAACACCCTATATTTGTGTGACCGGTGGTGAACCACTGGCACAGCCGAATGCCCTGCCTTTAATGCAGCGTTTAGCTGACCTGGGCTGTGAAGTGTCTTTAGAGACCAGTGGTGCACTCGATGTATCTAAAGTCGATCCGCGAGTTTCCAAAGTACTGGATTTTAAAACGCCAACTTCTGGAGAAGTTGCACGAAATTTGCTTAGCAATCTCGATCATTTAACCCCGCATGATCAAATCAAGTTTGTGATTTGTAACCGTGAAGACTATGAATGGTCAAAACAGCAGGTTGAACAATTCAAACTTGCCGATAAAGTCAGTACCGTGTGGTTCTCGCCTGCTTTTGCGGTAGAAAAAGGTGCGGTGAAATTACCCCAACTGGCACGTGATTTGGCTCAATGGATTTTAGATGATCATCTCCCGGTCCGTTTCCAGCTGCAATTACATAAATTGCTCTGGAATGATGAAACTGGTCGTTAATCCATTGTTATTTTGACTTATTTTTTGGAGATTTGAATATGCGCCCTCGTGCCATAGTTTTATTATCTGGCGGCTTAGACTCAACGACTTGTTTGGCTTGGGCGCAAGCACGTTATGAATGTATTGCTTTAAGTTTCATGTATGGTCAGCGTTCAACCACTGAACTGGATGCCGCTCGAGCATTAACCCAGCGTGCTGGTGTAGAACACCGGGTGATTAATATCGATTTAGGTAACCTGGGCGGTTCCGCATTAACAGACCATAACATTGACGTACCAGAACATGAACAAGAAGGTATTCCTGTAACTTATGTTCCAGCACGTAACACAATATTTCTGTCGTATGCGCTCGCAGCGGCGGAAGTTTTTGGTGCAGAAGCCATTGTAATTGGCATCAATGCCGTTGATTATTCAGGTTATCCGGACTGTCGCCCTGAATTTATTGAAGCTTTTGCCAACATGGCGCGCCTGGCAACCAAGGTTGGTGTAGAAGGAAAACCTCTTAAATTTGAAACACCTTTGTTACATTTATCCAAAGCAAATATCATTCGCTTAGGTATAGAACATGGCGTAGACTATAGTCAAACGGTGTCTTGCTACCAAGCAGACGACCAAGGACGTGCTTGTGGTAAATGCGATAGTTGCCGCTTACGTAAACAGGGTTTTGCTGATGCGGGTATCGCCGATCCGACACGTTATATACCGTCATAACAGGGTACAGTACATGAAAAATTTGAAGTCAAACATTATTCTTTCTACATTGGTTTCTGCAGTCGCATTGATGGCGACTGCTGCAAATGCAGCCGAAACAAACAAGCTTCAGGAAGCTTATAAAAGCACCAATGTAAAATCTGCTTTAATTAATGTTTGTAAGGAAGAAACTGCGAAAGGCAAAAAACTTACTTCTGCTGAAGTAAGCAAATACTGTACGTGTGCAGTGGAAGCGGATGGCCGTTTAACAAATGCACAAAAATGGGAAATCCAAAGTACCATTAACCAGAAGAAAAGTCCTGCGACTTTAGCTTTTGTGCAAAAACAAAATAAAGATCTGCAAGCGTGTTTTGGTCCACAATTGACAGGCAAACTCAAAAGCTTGACTGAAGAAGCCATGAAATCTGCTCAACAACCTAAAAAATAAGTTGATTTAGATTTAATAAAAGCCTGCATAATTGCAGGCTTTTTTATTTGTGAAAATTACCTTTCCTACTTCAGCATAAACATCGTTAAATTCGCTATCATGGCAGCATAAATTTACCATTCATATGACAATTTAACTTTATAAGGATGAACGCATGTCTGCTATTACGCTGCCTAATCAAGCCTTCCCGACCACAACCGGTGAAATTAACCTGACTGAAATTCCTACAGAATGGCTGATTGTGTATTTTTATCCTAAAGATTCTACTCCGGGCTGTACTACACAGGCGATCGGTTTCTCGTGTTTAAAAGATCAATTTGATGCCTTAAATAGCACCATTTTGGGTATTTCACGTGATTCGGTAAAAGCGCATCAGAACTTTACCGAAAAGCAGAAGCTGAGCATTAACCTGATCAGTGACAAAGAAGAAGTACTGTGCAATCTTTTCGACGTGATTAAAGAAAAGAACATGTATGGCAAACAGGTGATGGGCATTGAGCGCTCCACCTTTATTTTCCATAACGGCAAACTGGTCAAAGAATATCGCAAGGTCAAAGCTGCAGGACATGCCGAACAGGTACTGGAAGACTTAAAAGCACTTCAAGCAGCTTAATTTTTCATTATCAAAAGGCATGATTTTTAACTAGAAATAGTATTACTCATGCCTTTTTCTTTTGTGTTCCGCTCACTTATTTTAATAAGGAAATGGCAATCGACCACATCACACAGCCAATCATAATATCCAGTATTTTCCAGGCTTGTGGCCGTTGAAAAACCGGTTGCAAATAACGTGCTGCATAGCCCAAGCTAAAAAAGAATAAGAACGATGCCGTTATAGCCCCTAAGGCAAAATACAATTGCGTATTGGGATATTGTGTCGAGATCGAGCCTAATAATACCACCGTATCCAGATAGACATGTGGATTCAGCCAGGTTAAGCCTAAACAGATGAACAAGATCTTGCATAAAGAAGGTGCTTCGTTTTGACTGACATCTAAACGCTGCTCACCCTTCCAGGTCTGATAAAAATGTTGTGCTCCATATATCAGCAAGAAAATTGCACCGAAATATTTGGCAATATTCAGCCAATTCGGATGCAACATGACCAGCGCTGAAAAACCCAGCACTCCGGATGAAATCAATATAGCATCAGATAAAGCACAACACAGGCAAATGGCAAACACATGTTGCTGTTTTAAACCCTGTTTCAACACAAAAGCATTTTGTGCGCCAATCGGGACGATCAGACTTAAACCCATAACAAAACCATGTAAGGCACTATTTAACATACACAATAAAACTTAAAAATCATTCAAAAATCGTGTCTTGCATTATCCCAGCTTGAAGCATAAATTAAGTATGATTAAGAAAATATCAATTTAACTCAGTTTTTCTTAGGTAGCACCCTATGCTTTCAAGTAAATCCTGCGAAGCTTTTCTTGCTGTGGCAGAATCCGGCAGTTTTGATGAGGCTGCACAGCGACTGTGTATTACCGCTTCTGCAGTCACCTTACGAGTGCAGGCTTTGGAAAAAGATTTGGGACAGATTTTATTGCTGCGCGAACGTCCTTGTCGGGTCACGCAAGCTGGTCAAAAGCTGCTGGAACATCTACAGCATCAACGTCTACGTGAACAGAATCTTTTACAACAATTTATGGGGCAATCCAGCCAGCATGAATTTCATCAATTCAGTATTGCCACTAATGCTGACTCTTTATCAACCTGGTTACTCAAAGTTCTACAAAGCACATTAATCAAGCATAAAATTGCCCTGAAGCTGTCTCTGGATGACCAGACCCAAACCCATCAACTGCTTGAAACCGGTTTGGTTAATGCCTGCATCTCGACTGAATCCACAGCCATGAAAGGCTGTGAAGTACATTATCTGGGACAGATGACTTATTGTATGGTAGCCACACCTTCCTTTGTAGAAAGGTGGTTTAAAAATGGTATTCACCGCGATGCCTTAAAACATGCCCCAGCCATTATTTTTAATGGCAAAGATCTGATGCATCATCAGGTGATTCTGAACTTGTTTGGATTAAATCAGCAAAGTTATCCGCATTATTTTATTCCCGCCTCCACTGCATTTGTGGAAGCAGTACATTTGGATTTAGGCTTCGGTTTGGTGCCGGAATGTCAAATTGGTGATGATCTTCAAACTGGGAAACTGGTTGAAATTATGCCAAATGCCAAAACCGAGATGAAATTGTATTGGCATCACTGGAAGCAGCAATCTGTGCTACTGCAACAATTGACGATTGACCTGCTGGAAAAGGCTCAACATCAGATGAATTAAAAAAATGTAAATCAGCAGATATTTTGTGGCAAATCCTACTGCTTATTTGCGTTGCCATTGCCCAGATACTTCAATATTGACTTTCTCTCCGATGCCACCTAATGCCTTTTTCATCCCAAAATCACTACGCTTAACCATGGTTGTAGCTTCTACATTCATAAGTTGTGGATCAAATGGATTGGCTTCTAGGGACGCATCAAGGATCACCGGCCGGGTAATACCGCGCAGGGTCAGATCACCTTTGATCTTGTATTGATAGTTCCCCAAAGCGAGAAATTCATGACTGTTAAAAGTCGCTGTTGGGTACTTCTCTGCATAAAATAAATCTTCACCTAAAATCATATTTTTCAGTGAAGGCTTGCTCAATCTTAGGCTATTTACTTGCATCACAAACCGTGCCGAGGCATTCTGAGGTGCTGCAGAATCAAAGCTCATACTGGACTGAACCTGTTCAAACTTGCCTTTTACGGTTGAAAAGCCCATCGACTTCACCTCAAAGCCCACATAGCTTTGTGGAGTCAGTGTCCATTCCTGTGCATTGACCTGTGCGACGATACCTAGATGGATTACACTGACAATCAGGACACTTTGTAAGCTGGTTTCGATATTCATCTTATCCACTCCTGGGTCTTGGCAATGCTGTGCCTCGACCTAAAAGCTTACTGAAGATTGTTCCAGATTGGTTTTATCTTGGGTCAGGTATTTGTGCTGCAATTGTTGATAAATGGCAGTTTTCTGAAATTTGTGTAAAAACTCACTGGTGCCGAGCGGCAAAGCAGATTCGATAATTTCACCACGATAATATGCTTCACGCAGCGGCGTTGCTGAAATTGCCCCGACCAAGCTGGCAAGTTCCACCATCTCCCATTCCGGAAACAGCTTCAGATAATAAGAAGATTCATCTTTAAAATGACCGATCAAGCCGACTTTGGCTTCTGGTTCAGCAACTTCTTTTACTAGAGATTTAACCAGTTGTTGCCATTTTTGGTCATCATAAACATCAATCACATGCACAAACTTGATCCGCTTCTGGTCCGCTTCTGAAAAATTGGACAAGATCATCTGTTCACGTTCAGCAGCACTAAACGGATTTTTAATATTGCGTTCATTTTGTGCTGAACCTAAGGCCAAAATCACCTTTTGGCTTTGCTGTAATGCAATTTTAATGGTTTGCATATGTGCCAGATGAAAAGGCTGAAAGCGACCAATGAAAACCAGATAATCGAATGTATAGTTCATAACAGATCAAGTTTTTTATGACTCGTGAGTTGTGCCGCTAAAATAAATATGCGACATAATAACTGCCATAAAATCAAATTAAATTTTAAAGCAAGGATAGTACGATGACACTGAGCTGTATTCAACAACCACATCAACATTTAAATGCGAATTTAGACAATGGCGTACTGACCTTAGCCATTCATCGTCCTGAAGCTAAAAATGCGTTATACGGTGAGCTGTATCTAAAAATTGCCCAGGCATTGGATGAAGCCGATCAGGATAAAGACGTGCGCGTGGTGATTTTACGTGGTGAGGATGCCGACTTCAGTGCCGGTAACGATATGCAGGATTTCATGAAGTTTATTCAAACTCCGCTGGCAGGCAAAGCGGGTGATGCACCTCCATTTGTGGTTTTAAAATCTGCGGCAAAATTTTCTAAACCGTTAATTGCTGCTGTTCGTGGTGTGGCGATTGGCATTGGAGTAACGATTTTGCTGCACGCTGACCTGGTGTATAGTGATTCTACTGCCCTGTTCCAGATTCCATTTGTGAGCTTAGGTCTATCGCCTGAAGGCGCTTCGAGCAAATTGCTGATTCAGCAAGCGGGTTACCATAAAGCGGCTGAGCTGCTATTTACTGCACAAAAGTTTAACAGCGACAAAGCCTTAAGTGCTGGAATTGTGAATAGCATTGAAGATGATGTATATGCAACTGCATTGAAACAGGCACAAACTTTAGCAGCACTGCCGCTCGCTTCAATCAAGCAAACCAAAGCCTTAATGAAACATAATCTGCAGGAAATTATTGACTGTATTGATAACGAAGCCGAGATTTTTATGAAGCGCGTAACTTCACCGGAAATGGCAGAAGCTGTTGCAGCATTTATGCAAAAGCGTAAACCGGATTTCGCTCAATTTAATTAATTGAAAAATACATAAAAAACCACTGGGTAATTTACATTGCTTGGTGGTTTTTTTCATTTCTACCCCCACATCAAATAAAAATTGTTACGGAATACACCATGACCAGCCAAGCCAAGACTGAAAAGAAACGCTACTTTGAACCAGCCCCACAAGATATTGATGTCGAAAACTTTAAGAAAGTCATAAAAAGCCGTCGTTCAGTACGAAAATTTACTGACAAAGCCATTCCTGCTGAAGTGCTAGATGAATGTTTAGATCTAGCTTTACTTGCACCGAACTCATCCAATTTACAGCCTTGGACCTTTTATGTGGTTCAAAACCCTGCCAAGAAAAAGCAGTTGATAAAAGCCTGTCTAGGTCAATTGGCTGCAAAGACTGCGGCTGAACTGATTGTCTGCGTGGCAAGGACCGACCGTATTGATGAAATGGCAAAGAAAAATATCAGTGAGTTTCCATTTCCTGAAGTGCCTGCTGCTGTGCAGAAGTATTACAAGTTTATTCCCTACAATTATAAAACCGGTTACTTCAATGTAATAGGTAACTTTAAGAAAGTGGCTTTCAAAGTTGTACGTACACTCGATAAGCAATTGCCTGTGACTGCTTTTAACCCGGCAGATGCAAAACTTTGGGCAAGCAAGACCACGGCTTTAGCATGTGAGAACCTGGTTTTAGCTTTACGTGCTTATGGTTTTGACAGTTGTATGATGGAAGGCTTTGATGAACCGATGGTCAATAAAATTTTAAATCTGAATGATCAACAATATCCAGTCATGGTGATTGCTGCCGGTGAACGTGCAGCGGATGGCGTGTTCTTCCCGCAATACCGTTTTGATCGTGAGCTGTTTGTTCAGAAGGTTTGATTTTAATTGCAAATCGGCACAGCCCCGTAAGCTGTCATAACTCACTTTTAATTTGTGGAGGCGTTTACGTTACTTTGAAAGGTGAGGAATATATTCCGTAAGGTAACCAAAACCGTTTGCTAGCCAGAAGGTTCATCCCTGAACCTCTGGCTAGCGGGTGACATCCATGTCACCCTTTCCCAAATCAAATATCGTCAATAATTTACATCTACTATCTGAACAAACTCAAACGCAGGCTCTTCATACGGATGGCTGGCCTTGAGTGCTTTTGCCACATTAGATGCTTGATTTTCAGGCACAATAGTTTCTACCCGCCATTCCTCGACCTGTTCCAGTTCCCCCACTTCACCAATAAAAGGATCAGCGCCTTTTAACGGCTTAAACTGTCCTGTACCCAACACCTGCCAGGCACAATGCTCATAGTTGCCTATCCCACCTGCCCCTGCTTGAAACACGGCGTTTTTGGTTGATTCAAGATGAGATTCAGGAACGTAATAAATCAGTTTAAGCATGCTATCAATAAACAGAATAAAGATAGGATTATCTTAGCGCTTAAACCTGAATTAATCTCTATCAGATTTCATTGAGACCTTATCAGAACATCAAAAATTAAAATCATTTTAAATACAATTACCTATCACCTTTCTTGACATTTCTTTGACAGTTCAATATTTTACATTGCTCAAAAAACGCTCTATGTTTAGTTCTAACCCTTCAAATTCGATTTTTTCTTTTCATCTCGGTCACCATTATCACCTTAGAATTTCAGCAATAAAAACGGCTGATTGAGGCCGTTTTTTATAAGCTAATGATGAAACTTAGAACAAAATTTTAAGTATTTTTCTATGATTCTGTTGCTAATTTATCGAGTTTAATTTTTATAGCATATAATTTTGCATACACTTCAATAGCATCATTTAATTCTGATCTTCCTTCTTCCATGGTGAATTGATTAGACTTCCTTGAAATATATTTCTGTATACATTCATCGCTTATTTTAATTCTTAAATCTCGAGGGTTATCATAACTTTCAAGTGAATCTGTATGCTTCTTATTTGGCAAATGAAGCATATACAAGTTATTGTACTGCCGAGATAATATTAATCTTAATGATTTTTCAACATCTAACCTTAATTTATTTAAACAGTTAAATTTTTCAATTTGTTCAATTAACTCACAAAATGATTCAGCACATTCATCTACTATACAATCACTACAAAACCCACCTGATCCATAAATACTTTTTTGGACTAAAACTCTAAATAATTCTGTTCTAGCTTCTTTTAACTCCTCTATGGTCTTTTCAGCTTCCGACCTTAATTCTTTCAATTTGACGCCATTTCCTGCAATTGAAAATTCTTGAACCTCAGCTGCAAAGGCTATGATCAATCCAATCACAGCAAATCCAAGACTAAAACCTACAAACTCAGTTCCTGATAATTTCTCCAAAGAGATTAGAAGCCACAAACCACAAGCAATCCCCGCTAAGCCAACAACAGCTCCAAAAACTATATTATTTTTTAATTTATATTCTTTCTTTTTCAATTTTTATTCCGTATGTTTTTAATTAACTAATTTATTATAACAAATAAATAAATTCTAAAATTCAAAAAGTTATTTTATAAAAAACTGAAATCCAATCACATGACTTACGACATGGATGTCGCTCGTTTGGTAGGGATACAAGGACGTATCCTCTACCAAACAAAGCAATTTTGTTACTTTTGCTGCATCAAAAGTAAAACATTGCTTACGCATTATTGATTAAAATTTCGCACAATCAGCGAAGCTGTGACTTTATTAAAATATCCAACACAAAAAAACCACCTCACGGTGGCTTTTTCAATTTAAAAATTAAGAACTTTGCAACAAATAACTACCGATCAAGAACAACATTTGTAGCCCTACGACTGCCATAAAAAACATCCATCCTTTCTTACGTAAAGTCGCTTTATCAACATTTGTATAGATTGCAGTTTTTGGCATTGTGTCACCTCGCTTAGAGATTCAATCCTGAACTTATATTTAGTGAACCATCTTTCTTCCATATTGCATCATGATTGTGCATAAAATATGCAAATCATCTTTCACACCAATATAAAAGCAAAATCCAAACCAAGTCCAGCGGGAGAAATAAAAATAAAATAAAAAATAGATACAAAATAAAAAAGCCACCCGAAGGTGGCTTTTTTCAAAACACTTCAGAATTAACCAATGAACTTACGTGCATTGCGGAACATGCGTAACCATGCACCATCTTCAGTCCATTCTTCAGGTTTCCAAGAATGCTGAACAGCACGGAAGTTACGTTCAGGATGCGGCATCATAATCGTTGCACGACCGTCAGTAGATGTCACACCAGTAATCGCTTCTGGTGAACCGTTCGGGTTCAATGGATATTGCTGTGTAGCATTACCCAAGCTGTCTACATAACGCAGGCTGACTTGATTGCCTGCATTTAATGCAGCAATTTTGTCTTCAGTTGCAACTACACGGCCTTCACCATGTGCTACCGCGATTGGAAGAATCGAACCTTCCATACCGTCTAACAAAATAGAGTGAGATTTTTCAACACGAACGTTCACTGCACGCGCTTCAAATACTTCTGAAGTGTTACGGTGGAAACGAGGCCAGTTTTCCGCACCCGGAATCAGTGGAGCCAATTGCGACAACATTTGACAACCGTTACAGATACCCAAAGAGAAGGTTTCTTGACGATGGAAGAATTTCTCGAACTGGTCACGCAGTTTAGGGTTAAACAATACTGATTTCGCCCAGCCACCGCCTGCGCCCATTACGTCACCGTAAGAGAAACCGCCACAAGCCACAATACCTTCAAAGTCATCCAGACTGATACGGCCAGCAAGCAAGTCGCTCATGTGTACGTCAACAGTGTTGAAGCCGACTTTATCGAATGCCGCAGCCATTTCCACATGACCGTTTACGCCCTGTTCACGCAAGATCACCATGTTTGGACGACGTGAATTGATATACGGCGCTTCAACAGGTTCATTCAGGTCGAATGTCGGCTGTGCGATGATACCTTTGTGGTTCTTGTCAGTGATTAAAGCAAACTCAGAATCCGCAGTTTCAGAGTTGTCACGCAAACGTTGAATTTGATGTGATACTTCAGTCCAAGCTACTTGCAAATCAGCACGTTCAAGTACCAGACCGTTGATAGTCAATTGGTCAGTATTGTTCACTTTACCTACTACAGAGATAGCATCTTTAAGTGAAGATTCAGCGATTTCTGCCTGTAATGCTTCCCAATCAGCAGTAGCAATTTGCAGTACTGCACCAATTTCTTCAGCAAACAGGCTTGCAGTCGATTGATCTTCCAGTGCTACACCCAAACGTGAAGCAAACATCATTTCTGCAACAGTCGCGAGTAAGCCACCATCACCGATGTCATGATAAGCCTTGATCAGGCCACGGTTATTCCAGTCCTGAACCAATGCAAAGAATGCTTTGAAATCTTCGAAACTGTCTACATCTGGAGTTACAGAACCAATGGCTTTATACACCTGAGCCAGAATCGAACCACCAAGGCGGAACTGACCTTTAGAAAGATCAATACGTACCAGTACTGAATCCAGGTTTTTCAATTCAGGGGTCAATGTTTGACGTACATCAGTCACCGGTGCAAATGCAGTAATTACGCCAGACATTGGAGATGTTACAGACTTGTCTTCACCTTCATCATTCCAGGTGGTACGCATAGACAGTGAGTCTTTACCAACAGGAATTGCAATACCCAGCGCAGGACACATTTCCATACCGATGGCTTTTACGCCTTCAAATAACGCTTGGTCTTCACCCGGTTGGCCTGCAGCTGCCATCCAGTTTGCAGACAATTTAATGTCGCTAATCTGCTCGATTTTTGCAGACATGATGTTGCTAATAGACTCAGCTACAGCCAAACGTGCTGATGCAGCAGGGTTTAAAAGCGCAACTGGTGGACGCTCACCCATCGCCATCGCTTCACCAGTGTAACCGACAAGGCTGGTTGTAGTGACTGCAGCATCTGCTACAGGAACTTGCCAAGGACCCACCATCTGGTCACGTGCAACCATACCGGTAATCGAACGGTCACCGATGGTGATTAAGAACGATTTAGAAGCAACGGTCGGGTTTTTAAGAACACGGAAAATCGCATCTTTCAAATCAGTGACTTTAGCTGCATCGAAGTCGTCGCCTTTGCGTTCAATCGTTTCATATGAACGGCTCATGCGTGGTGTACCGCCAAGCATCACCTGCATTGGCATATCCACGGCTTTGTTTTCAAACAATGGATCTTCAACAGTTAAGTGACGTGCTTCAGTCGCTTCACCCAATACTGCAAACGGACAACGTTCACGTGCACAAAGTGATTCAAACAGGCTTAAAGAACTTGGACGAATCGCCAATACATAACGTTCTTGTGCTTCGTTCGACCAGATTTCCATTGGAGACATGCCTGGCTCAAGTGATGGAATCTTACGCAGATCAAGCACTGCACCCAATTCATGGTCATTGACCAACTCAGGCATGGCATTTGAGATACCGCCCGCACCGACGTCATGTACAGACACGATCGGGTTGAAATCTTCCATGCGCCAGCACGCATCAATCACTTCCTGACAACGACGTTCCATTTCCGGGTTTTCACGTTGTACAGAAGCGAAATCCAGGTTTTCACCCAATTTACCGCTGTCTACAGAAGATGCTGCACCACCACCTAGGCCGATCAACATTGCAGGACCACCAAGAACGATTAACAAGTCGCCCGGTTGGATGGCATCTTTTTCAACATGGTCAGGACGGATGTTCCCGTAACCACCGGCAATCATGATTGGCTTGTGGAAGCCTTTCACTTCACCATTGACGTTTTGTTCGAAAGTACGGAAATAACCGTTTAACGCAGGACGACCAAATTCGTTGTTAAACGCAGCACCGCCCAATGGGCCTTCAATCATGATTTGAAGTGGAGATGCCATACGCGATGGTTTGCCGTAGTTTTCTTCCCAAGGTTGTTCAAAGCCTGGAATGTTCAGGTTAGACACCGTGAAACCGGTTAAACCTGCTTTCGGTTTACCACCACGACCCGTTGCGCCTTCATCACGGATTTCACCGCCCGAACCAGTCGCAGCACCAGCAAATGGTGCAATCGCTGTTGGATGGTTGTGGGTTTCCACTTTCATGAGGATGTGAGCAGCTTGGCTCTTGTATTTATAAACGTGGTGACCTGTTTCGTTATCTTTTTTCGGATAGAAACGCTGTGTGTCAAAGCCCACGATGACAGAAGCATTATCTTTATAAGCGGACAATACGTCTGTTGGAGATTCTTTATAAGTATTCTTGATCATTTGGAACAATGATAATGGCTGTTTTTCACCATCAATTGTCCATTCTGAACCGAAGATTTTATGACGGCAATGCTCAGAGTTGGCTTGAGCAAACATCATCAATTCGATGTCGTGCGGGTTACGACCCAGCTTGTTAAATGCTGCGGTTAAATAATCAATTTCTTCATCTGACAAGGCAAAACCAAATTCAGAGTTGGCTTTAACCAGTGCTTGTTTACCCTGACCTAAAATATCAATGCTATTTAAAGGTTTTGGTGCAGTTTCAACAAATAAAGCTGCAGCGTCATCAATATGATTGAACACGCTTTCAGTCATACGGTCATGTAAAACCTGTTTAACTTCATTGGATACTTCAGAAATACCTTTTAAAGTAAACAAAACACCGCGTTCAAGGCGGTGTATCGGGGTATTACAGTTGGCAAAAATATCAGTCGCTTTAGAAGACCACGGAGAAATCGTGCCTAGACGTGGCGTTACAAGAATCTGAATTTCATCACTTGCTGCCTGACGAACTTCAAAAGAAGCACCATCATTTAATAATTGTAATGCAGATTGATGCTGCTGTTCGTTGAGCGCTTGATCAAACAGATAAATCCATTGACTTTCAATTGATTGAACAGAACTCATTGACGCGAGACGGTTTAAGAGTTGAGTTTTCTTAAAAGAAGAGTGTGCTGGTGCACCGGCCACGATAAACATGCTGATTTTGGCTCCACGGGCAGGTCTATTGGACCCTACCGCCAATGTGACTTAGAGAGAGCGCATATTCTACTGTGTATTGGCAAAATCAGCTAGATAGAAATTCACGAATGTGCCATCTATTCTTTCAAGAACATGGAAGAATATTTTATTTTTCAGATAAAAATTTTGAATCTTATATAAATTTAAGCCTGCACTATCTTGTTTCTAAATATTATTTCAATATTACAGCTTATGCTCAATTCCGTATCTTTTAGCCAGTGTTACATAATTCTGCATCTTTTCATTCTTGATGTCTTAGCGTTCTTTCATAAATCATTTTTCAATAACTATAAGCTGTTCGTAAAGTCAAAAGAAAAAATAGATTTTAGCAGGTATTGGATTCATGAAAGAGATCTCTTGAGTAAATGATTGAGCTCAAACACTAGTACCCAGCTCAGTGCATTATCAGAAAGACAAATCATGTCGCCCTACTCTAGTCGCTTGGACTTTTTTTTGGCATGATGAATTCAGCTCTTCATTGAATAACGATAAATGGAACAAATGCGTTGGTTGGAACTGCTTTCGACAGTTCGTATTGGTAGCAAAAAACAAAGTTCAGAACAGGCACGTAGCCCATTTCACAAAGATTATGACCGCATTATCTTTTCGCAAAGTTTCCGCCAGCTCAACCGTAAAACCCAAGTCCACCCCCTGACCCAGCACGATGGTATTCACACCCGTTTAACCCATTCGCTCGAAGTATCATGTATTGGCCGTTCATTGGGCATGCTGGCAGCGGAAAAAATTAAAGATCAACTCCCGGTGTGGATTTCCCCTGCCGATGTCGGTGCCATTATTCAGGCTGCGTGTCTGGCACATGATATTGGTAATCCACCTTTTGGACATGCCGGTGAATATGCCATTCGCGAATGGTTTGATGATGCTTCACATGGCAATTTTTTAAAAAAACTCACCCCGGAAGAGCAGGCCGATGTACGCCAGTTTGAGGGCAATGCCCAAGGTTTACGTTTACTAACCAAAATTGACTATCATCCCAATGATGGCGGCATGCGTCTAACTTACGCCACTTTAGGCGCTTATTTAAAATATCCGTGGCTGTCGAAAACCATTGCCTCACAAGGGGATCGCCCTGCCAATCAGCGGGCAAAATTTGGCTGTTACCAGTCTGAAAAAGAGACTCTCAAGCAAATTGCAGAGCAGCTCGGTTTAATTCAGCTTGGTGAATATCAGTATTGCCGTCATCCGCTGACCTATTTACTCGAAGCTGCGGATGACATCTGTTATGCCCTGATTGATCTGGAAGATGGCATTATTTTAAATATGTTGTCTTATGAAGAAGTCGAACCGGTTTTCCTCGACCTGATTGCAGATTATGGCAGGCCTGAAGAATTATCCATACCAACCACCTGGCAGCAAAAAATTGCTGCTTTACGCGGCCGGGTGATGAAACGTCTTGTGGATGAAGTGACCACTGCTTTTACCAAACATCACTTTGAAATTTTATCAGGACAACTCAAAGGCAGTTTATTGCAATATTGTTCTGAAGATATTGAATGGGGGATTGAACGAGCCAAAAATTTAGCCCGTGACAAGATTTTTGAACATCCGCAAAAGGCTGGTTTAGAGATTATTGCCCATCAAAGTCTGCAAAATATTCTGGATGCCTTTATTCCGCTGACTACACCTCATAAGACTTTAAGCTTTAAAGAGCAGCGCTTGATGTCTATGTTACAACGCGCCGGAGTCAATTTTCAAAGTAATCACTATGAAAATATTATGCAGGTGCTGGATATTATTTCGAAATTCTCAGACCATCAGGCCTATAACCTGTCGCAAGAGTTACAGGGCAATAAAGCCGGCTTGATGTAAAAATGTTGCAGATATGCTGGCTAAAATTTTCATCAGATTTAAAAATTATACCTGAGCATTTTGCCTTTCGTACAAATGCTCACTACTATGCAACCAACGATAGATAAGTGAATAAATAAACATGATTGGATGTCTTATTGGCGAGGTGTTGGCTCTAGAAGCACCAACAGTATTATTAAATGTAAATGGCGTGGGCTATGAAATCGATACCCCGCTTTCCACATTTTGCCAATTACAAAAAGGCCAGAAAGTTACCTTATGGACGCATCTCGCCGTTCGTGAAGATGCTCAATTACTCTATGGTTTTTTAAATGCGCAAGAGAAAACCATTTTCCGTACCCTGCTTAAAGTCAACGGTGTGGGGCCTAAAATGGCTTTGGGTATTCTTTCTACTCTCAGCGTCGACATGCTAATTCATACTGTTGAACATGAAGATGTGAATACGCTAGTTAAAGTACCGGGTGTCGGCAAGAAAACCGCTGAACGCTTGATGATTGAACTGCGTGACCGCTTCAAAGCCATGTCTGCTGGCAATGTTCCGACCAATTCAACAACACCACAAATTCAGTTTACGGGTAATTCTGCCGTCGCAGAAGCCGAAGCAGCTTTACAGTCTTTAGGCTACAAACCTGCTGAAACACAAAAACTGATTAATGCCGTTAAAGCTGACTATACTGAAGCCAGCGACATTATTCGCGCTGCATTAAAATCGATGAATAAATAAAAATGTCCAACAATCTTGGATACACGCAGGCGACATGGATGTCGCCGTTAAACTGATGCTACAAGGATGTAGCATCAGTTTAACAAATGGGTTTTGTCACTTTTGCCCAGTCAAAAGTGAAAATTGCCTACACTAAAGGCATATAAAACCTAAAAGATTTTTGAGGCTGTGAATTAATCCACCTCAAATGACCGTAAAGAGATAGATTAAACACATATGCAAGACCGTCTCATCAGTGGTTCTGAAAAACCTGAAGATCATTTTGATCGTGCCATTCGCCCCACTTCCCTCGATGACTACATCGGTCAGCCCGTGGTCCGCGAGCAAATGGAAATCTTTATTGGCGCAGCCCGTGGCCGTGGCGAAGCTCTCGACCATACCCTGATTTTTGGCCCACCGGGTTTAGGTAAAACCACACTGGCCAATATTATCGCACGCGAAATGGGCGGTAATTTAAAATCCACTTCTGGTCCGGTACTGGAACGTGCAGGCGATCTGGCTGCCATGCTGACCAATCTGGAAGAAGGCGATGTGCTCTTTATTGATGAAATTCACCGTCTTTCACCTGTGATTGAAGAAATTCTGTATCCAGCGATGGAAGATTACCAGCTGGATATCATGATTGGTGAAGGACCGGGTGCACGTTCAATTAAACTCGACTTACCCCCATTTACCTTAGTTGCTGCAACCACACGTGCAGGCTTGCTCACCTCTCCGCTACGTGACCGTTTTGGTATTGTGCAGCGTCTGGAATTCTATTCAGTTGCCGACCTGACTCATATTGTGTCGCGTTCTGCCAGTTTAATGGATGTTCCCATGACTGCTGATGGTGCACAAGAAATTGCCCGTCGTGCCCGTGGCACACCACGTATTGCCAACCGTTTGCTGCGTCGTGTACGTGACTATGCTCAAGTCAAAGGTACAGGCGAAGTGACTCAGGAAATGGCACAACGTGCACTGGATATGCTGAATGTCGATAAAGATGGCTTGGATACTTTAGACCGTCGTTATTTAAGCATGTTGTTAGAACGTTTTGATGGTGGCCCTGCCGGTGTGGAAGCTTTGGCTGCTGCCATGGCAGAAGATTCAGGCACGCTAGAAGATGTGATTGAGCCTTATCTGATTCAGCAAGGCTATACCATGCGTACTGCACGTGGCCGTATTGCCACTAATATGGCATATTTGCAGTTTGGCATGACGCCACCTGAGCCGAAGGACAAATGAGAAAAGGGAGTTTAGACTCCCTCCTTTACCTTGGTTAGTTCACTATTTAAAAAATTGAATATCTTTTCCTTAAATAATCGTACCTCTTCTTTTAAGTCTGATAGATTAATTTCTATTTTTTCCTTTCTAAAACTTGGAGTAATATTAGAAATAGTCCTTCGCTTGAATAAAATAATATCAGCTCTAGTTAACTTTTCTTCAGGGGTCGAATTACCTATATATAGTTCTAGTTTAGTACCTAAACTTTCCATTAGATCTCTTTTTTTAGTTAAATCGACTACATATTCAATTGGATAATCTATATCTAAGTTATTTTGTAAGTTTTTCGACTCATATAATAAATTTTCATATAATGAAATAAAATCAGCACTTGCTAAACGAATTGCATCAATTTTTTCCTTGCTTAAATGAATAGCTGTTTCAATTTTATTCTGTTTCTCTTGGCTTTGAATTAGTTCTTGATTCGACTTTATTTGGCTTTCTGTAGACTTTCTCACCACATAAATTGTAATCAAAAAACCAATAAAACTTATAAAAACAGAACAAATAATTGATGCTGCTACAACCCAATCTGTGGAGTGTTGAATATCTAAAAATAATTTCTGCCCATTCGGCTGCTGTAAAACTACTGCCTGCATGCTTTCTTGTTGGTTCGCCAATTCCTACCCCTTAAAAATCAAAATATTACCTAAAATATTTTATTACAACTCATCAACTTATATTTTTATTTTTAGATTCATCACTTTTAAAAAATCAATTGACAGGCGACATGGATGTCGCCCGTTGGATTGGGGTATATGGACATACCCTCAATCCAACAAAGGGATTTTGTTTACTTTTGGCCTCTCAAAAGTAAGACTTTGCCTACACAAATATATTTCAATTTTATTGAAAAATTGTGGCAGTGAAATCTTATAATTTATCTACGCGAATTCTAAAACTTCTTATAAGCACAAAATCAAAGCATGCTGCTGTTTGATTAACAAACTAGCACCACTAAAAATAAAAGCCCTAAGACCTAGAAATCACCCTCACCTCTTCCACCAGCATCAACTCGCACGCACCATTCCCGGTATCTTCACGGCTAAGTGAACTACGCCAAGTCCAGCCATCAGCAGCCGTGACCTCAACCAGCTGTCCTTTTAAATAAATCAAATCATCTTGATCAATAGCTTTGAGCTGCTTTGCAATCTGTTTCGATGCAGGGATCAAGTGTGTATTGGCACTGTGCGTTGAAATTTCATTGACCGGAATGGGCGGTGCATTTTCATAACGCCAGTAATACCAGCGATTACTCTGACTGATCGATAACTGTTTATAAACAGCAGGATTGGTCATGCTGCCCCATCCCAAAGCAAAATCAACTGGACTAAGTTCCGCCTCTCGTCCAAAACTATAGTCTTCTCTGGATAAAACCCGAAACTCGCCAGCATACGCTTCCAGATTTTTCATCCTATAGCCATCAAACTGATGAATTCCTTGAGCAGACTGATAATCAGCAGCCTCTGAAATCCCTTTATCCGGTTTCAGCCAGTAATTCCACAGTGCAAACCCCAAGGCAAAAATAATTATATATTTCAAAAAGCGACTCATTTTAAACTCGAATGTCATGCAGTGTTGTAATGCCCTAATAATGGATTGAATCAAATAAAATTGTTGGGTCACAGATCCGAAAATTAAGAGGGATAAACAAAATTGATAAAAGCTAATTTCACATAAATCGCAAAGTATTTATAGTCTCGAAGTCCATATAAAACCTTTGTATTCCAGCAACTAACAACAAATATACCTTAAAAGTATATTAAGGGCACTCAAATAGTTTTGTCTAAATTTCCTTCATTATGCAATGCTATGGATTCACTGAAATGATCTCAACCTTTAAGGATTCGGTAATATATGGACATATACAAGCAGATCTCCCTTTGTCTTCCACTTTTTCTTTGCAGCCAGCTGAGCCTTGCAGACTGGATTGATGATTCCGTTAAAAATGTAGAAGCCCATACCATTCAGCTTCGACAGCATATTCATCAAAATCCCGAACTGGGCAATATGGAATTCAAAACCTCCGAGCTGGTACAAAAAGAGTTAAAATCTTATGGGATAGAAGTGCGTAAAGGCTATGCCAAAACCGGTGTCATCGGGGTACTTAAAGGAGCTAAACCGGGTCCAGTGATGGCATTACGTGCCGACATGGATGCCCTTCCGATTGAAGAAAAAACTGGACTTCCTTATGCCAGTAAAGTCAAAGCCATTTATCAGGGCAAAGAAACCGATGTCATGCACGGCTGTGGTCATGATGCTCATACCGCGATGTTACTGGGTGCAGCCAAGGCCTTAGCAGCCAATAAAGATAAAATTGCAGGTACTGTGGTATTTGTTTTCCAACCGGCTGAAGAAGGCGGTGCTGATATTGATAATTTTACTCAAGGTCATTTGATCGGTTCACGTAAAATGATTGCCGATGGTGCATTGAACAATCCCAAACCGGAAGTTATTTTTGGTATGCACGTAATGGCAGGTATGCCAAGCGGTAATATCTCCTATAAAGATGGTGCCATTCTGAACAGTGCGGATCATTTACGCATTCAGGTCAACGGCAAGCAGGTACATGGTTCCATGCCCTGGCTGGGTCGCGATCCAATCTATGCTTCGTCGCAAATGATCAACAACATGCAAAGTTTGATTAGTCGTAATGCAGATTTGACCAAAGGCATGGGCGTAGTCAGCATTGGTAGTATTCACGGGGGAACAACGGGTAATGTCATTCCCGATCAGGTGAATATGGTGGGTACCATTCGTTCTAACAGTGAAGATGTTCGCCAGAGCATTTTAAAAACTTTACCGAACATGCTAGAACATAATGCCGCTGCCAATCAGGTCACAGCAAAAGTGGAAATTGCACCCTACGCGCCTGTTACGACCAATGACAAAACCTTAACCAAACTGATGCAACCCACGCTGGCTCAGGTGAATGGCGAAGATAAACTGCATGTATTGGACAACAATGCCAGTGCCAGCGAAGATTTTGCCTATTATGGTCAGCTGATGCCATCCTTGTTTGTCTTTGTGGGGGCAACTCCTGCCGATCAGGACATGACCAAAGCCGCACCTAACCATAACCCGTTATTTATTGTCGATAATAAGACTTTAAAAACCGGGGTAGAAAGCCATGTGCGTTTTATTCTGGATTATCCAAAAGTTGCCGAACAGGTACAGGCCGACTGGAAAAAGAGACAAACCACAAAAAAATAAGTACGTTTAAAAAAAGTGAGCATCCTTTGCTCACTTTTCGTATTTACAGGTTTTGCAGATTGAATACAGAATAAATTTCATTTGAAACCTTGTGCCATTGGACTCAATTCTCATAATGATAAACTGCCACGCGTTACACAGCTTGACTCTTGGCAAAAAAACCGTCATTTTCACAGTTTTTTTAAACCGCTAAAAGCACAGCTAAAACCATAAAACTGAATTGAAAAATGGGACACAATCATGGCGAATAAATTCGAATTCAACATTCGTGTATATATTGAAGACACCGATGCCGGTGGCATTGTCTATCATGCAAACCATATTCGTTTTATGGAACGTACCCGTACCGAATGGCTACGTGCTTCAGGCGTAGATCACTACTGGCACCAAAAAGATTACAACTTTGTCGTTCATAAAATTAACGTGAAATATTCACGCCCTATCCTGATGGATGACCTGATTACTGTTACCGCGAGTGTAGTTTCGTGTAAAGCGACATCATTTGTATTGCAACAGAATATTTATCGTGGTGAAATCATGCTTGCCTCTGGTGAAGTCGAATTGGCATGTATCAGCGTAGATGGTATGCGTCCAACCCGACTTCCTGAGGAAATCCGTACACTAATTCTCAAAGAGTTAGGACAAGACTAAAAAAATTTATTGGCACATTGTAACTATGGCAACACAACTAGAATCTTCGCTACACGTATCAGATCTTATTTTACAAGCAAGTCCTGTGGTTCAACTGGTAATGCTGCTGCTACTTCTGGCATCATTATATAGTTGGTATCTGATTGCCAAGTTACATATGAGTTATAAAAAAGCCCAGGCCGAAGATCAACACTTTCAAAAAATCTTCTGGTCGGGGGCTGAATTAAATACCCTGTATAACAATGCCCAGCTCAATTCCAAACGTGTCGGTCTGGAAGATATTTTCTATCATGGCTTGGGTGAATTTTTCAAACTTAAAAAACGCAATGCGCCTGCCCAGCAAAGTATTGAAAGTACTGAACGTATCCTGCGTGTGGGTCTTAGCCGTGATCAGGGACACCTTGAACAAGGTTTGGGTGCGCTGGCAAGCATTGGCTCAGTTGCGCCTTATGTCGGACTGTTTGGTACGGTTTGGGGCATCATGAATGCCTTTATTGGTCTGGCAGAGGTCGATCAGGTTACACTGGCAACCGTAGCTCCAGGTATTGCCGAAGCATTAATCGCCACTGCAATTGGTCTGTTTGCAGCCATTCCTGCTGTTTTGGCCTTTAACCATTACACCGCAAAAGGTGAAGCAGTTTATTCAGACCGCGCTTTATTTGCTGAAGAAATGGTGGCGCTGTTACAACGTCAAACTGTGGGTTCTACACAGGAAAATGACTGATGGCAATTCAACGTTCCGGACGCTTTGAGCGTATCAAAAAACCATTAAAAAGTGACATGAATGTTGTCCCTTATATCGACGTGATGCTGGTGCTGTTGGTGATTTTTATGGTCACTGCACCCATGATTACTACAGGGGTAAAAGTTGATTTGCCTCAAGCAAATGGTGCACCCATGCAGGCCGAAGACCGCCCTGCCATTGTCACACTTGAAACAGATGGCACCATTAAACTTGAAGATAAATCACATAATAATGATGTACTCACACTCGATGAATTAAAAGCTGTACTGACTGAGTCACAACGTGAAGCTTCAGCACAGAAAAAACAAATGAGTGTACTGATTAACGGCAGTGAATCTCGTCCTTATGGTGAAGTCATGAAACTCATGTCTGCCTTACAGGATGCAGGATTAACTCAAGTGGGTTTACTGACTGAGCCATTAAAATAATTTATGAAAGATTTTAAAAAGCCGCCTTTTAAACAAAATGCAGTTGCGATTGGCTTCACCCTTGGGGTGCATGTTATTGCAGTGGTTGGCTTGCTTTATCTGGGCATGAGTCAACCACCTGAGCCGCCCAAAAAGATCACTACCGTTTTAGTTAAACCTGAAGATTTAAAACCTGTCACACCTGAAGTCACAGAGTTTGATGAAACAGCAGACAAAAATGTCGCTGAACAAATCACCCAAACGGCTGAACCAAGTATTGAACCTGCTCCTGTGATTCCAGTTGCACCCCCTACTCCAGCACCGGCAAAACCTGATACCGATAAAGCCGTACAGCAAGCCAAGGCTGCTGCCGAAGCGATGCAAAAGGCTGAACAGCAGGCTGCTGAAAATGCAAAAGTTGCTGAAGCAAATAAATTAAAAGCCCAAGCTGAGGCTGCTGCAAAAGCTCAAGCGAATGCTGCCGAGAAAGCCAAAGCCGATGCCGCTGTAAAGGCTAAAGCTGATGCTGCAAATAAAGCCAAGGCTGATGCCGCTGCAAAAATGGAAGCAGATGCCAAACGTAAAGCAGATCAGGCTGAACGTGCAAAAGCAGAAAAAGTAAAAGCGGATGCATTAAGAAAAGCAGAGGCGGATAAACAGCATGCTGAAGCTGCTGCAAAAGCCAAAACTGATGCTGCAAATAAAGCCAAGGCCGATGCCGCAGCAAAAGCAAAAGTCGATGCTGCAAATAAAGCCAAGGCTGATGCCGCTGCAAAAGCAAAAGCCGATGCTGCAAATAAAGCCAAGGCTGATGCCGCTGCAAAAGCAAAAGCCGATGCTGCAAATAAAGCCAAGGCTGATGCCGCTGCAAAAGCAAAAGCCGATGCTGCAAATAAAGCTAAAGCGGATGCGGAAGCACGTGAACGTGCCGTGGAAGAAGCCAAAGCATCAGCCGCCAAACAGGCAGCGGAAGAAGCTGCAACCAAAAAGGCTGAAGCCAAGAAAATTGCCTCAACAGCAAAACGTGATTTTGAAAATAAAATCAAACGTGCATGGGACATCCCAAGTGGCTCATCAGGTCAAAAAGCCACTGCCAGAGTCACTTTAAGTGATAGCGGTTCGGTTCAGTCCGTGATTGTCAACTCGAGCGACCCTGACATGAAAGCCAGTGTAGAAGCTGCTGTTCGAGCAGCTGCACCTTATCCAATGCCTTCAGACCCCGATGCACGACGTGAAGCAAGAACCTTTACTTCAAGCTTTACGGCGAGATAACTAGAAGCCACATCAAATTCTGGTTGATGTGGCTTTTTTTGGCATTTAAACTGGATAGTCGATAAAACAGCCAAAATTTTATTCACTTTTCACAGTCTTATAACAGTTTAGTCATTATGATGGGCTTTCAATCACTCAAAATCATGCCATTATGTGACACAAGCAGATTCACAATAATTTATATTTTTTAGAGTACGTAGCAGATGATGGAAATGACGCGTAAACATCTACTTTGCCTAACCATTTTGGCCGCTTTAAGCCCGGTATTAGCCACGCAATCCTATGCTCAATTACATCTGGAGATTGCTAAGGCACCTGAAGAAGCGCCAAAAATTGCCATTATTCCATTTAATAATGATCAAAGTATTTACCCAATCGTCGAAAATGACCTGAACCGTTCCGGTAAATTTTCCAGCGCTTCCAAAAATCTTCCTGCCACTGCAAGCATGAATAATCCGAATACAGAAGCATGGAAAGCTGCCGGTGTGCCTTATGTGGTAACCGGTACGGTAAAAACTACTGATAATGGCAGTTTTGAAGTTCATTATCAGCTCTATGACATAGAAAAACAGCAATACCTGTTAAATGAATTATTGACTGTACCGGCTTCGCGTATCCGTCAAGCTGGTCATATGATCAGTGATGCCATTTACCAGGCATTGACCGGTATTCCAGGTGATTTCAGCGGTCGTATCGCCTATGTACTGCGTAACCCAGCAACACCGGAACAACGCTATACCCTACAAATTGCCGATACCGATGGTGAGCAGCCGAGAACCATTCTGACTTCCCGTGATCCTATCCTGTCACCGGCCTGGACCCCAGACGCAAAAAAAATTGCTTACGTTTCATTTGAAACCAAACGTCCGGCCATTTACGTACAGGACTTGGCTACAGGAAACCGTGAAAAACTGGCCAGCTTCCGTGGACTGAATGGTGCGCCAAGTTTCTCACCGGATGGCAAGAGCATGCTATTTACAGCTTCCATGCATGGCAATCCTGAAATCTATCAAATGAACCTGGATACACGTGAACTACAGCGCATGACCAATGACAGTGCCATTGATACCGAAGCACGTTATGCTCCAGACGGTAAATCTTTTATTTTCACCTCTGACCGCGGTGGTTCAGCACAGATTTATAGCTATAATTTTGCCAATAGCACAAGTAAGCGTCTGACCTTCCGTGGCGCATTTAATGCCCGTGGTACCTTAAGTGCAGATGGCAAAAAAATTGCTCTGGTTCATCGTCCAAGTGGTAGCAACTATAAAGTGGCCATCCAGGACATCAACACCGGTATTACCAACATTCTTACCCCGACCAGTCTGGATGAGTCACCAAGTTTCTCTCCAAATGGTCAAATGGTGGTCTATGCAACCCGTGAAGGAAACCGTGGTTTATTGTCTATCATGTCACTGGATGGTCGTTTCCGCATGAACCTGCCAAGTGAACAGGGCGAGGTTCGTGAACCGGCTTGGGCCCCTAAATAACAATACAAGCGAATTAATTTTATTAATCTAAAGTAATGATAATCATGGAGATAAAGATGAAAGCAATTCAATTATTAGTACTTCCTGTTCTTGCTACAGCACTGGTGATGACTGGATGTGCCAGCCGCAAGCCTGCTGCTGAAATTCAGGCAGGACAAAATCCGAGCGGGGCCACTACCGTCAGTACTGAAGGTCTAAGTGAAGATGCTGCCTTGAATGCACAAAACCTGGCAGGTGCGTCATCTAAAGGTGTGACGGCTGCGAACAAGGCATTCCTAGCCAAGCGTGTGGTTCACTTTGACTATGACAGCAGTGAACTTTCAAATGAGGACTATCAAACCCTTCAGGCACATGCCCAATTTCTTGTCGCCAATGCCAATTCAAAAGTTGCTTTGACCGGTCATACCGATGAACGTGGTACCCGTGAATACAACATGGCCTTGGGCGAACGTCGTGCCAAGGCAGTAGAAAGTTTCTTGCTGACTAACGGTGTAGCTGCAACCCAGTTGGAAGCCGTAAGTTATGGCAAGGAAATGCCGGTTAATCCGGGTCATGACGAAAATGCATGGAAAGAAAACCGCCGCGTAGAAATCAACTACGAAGCCGTTCCGCCTTTATTAAAATAAGGGTTACCATATAAAAAAAGCGCTCAAATTTGAGCGCTTTTTTTAAGCTTTCTCAGATGCCTGAGAGGCTTCTTGCGGATGCTGCATGGATTCAATCAGATCATGCTTGTTGAATTTTTTGTATTCAGGTTTAGCTTCATATGCTTTCCACGCCTCTTTCACTTTTTCGGCAGAAATATCATCTAAACTCATAGCTTCATTTGGCGTTGGAGTCGCATCAAACTTTTGCGTTGTCATAATTATGCTCCTATCACGTTTTCCATAACCTATAGAACTCAACATAGCATTTTCCACAGAACTTACAAGAGTAAAATCGCGACAAATAGCAGAGTTTAATTGTTCTTTTGCCACGTTCTCATCTAAAATAGCTGCCCATATTCATTTGATAATTTTTTATCATTTTCTAATTGGAGCTTTCCTGTCATGTCATACCTCACCCTTTCCCAATATTTACAACAACAAAACGGGAATCTTACACCTGAATTGGCTCAAGTTATTGAAACAATTGGCAATACATGTAAAGACATCGATCAATTATTGCAAAAAGGTGCTTTGGCTGGTGTTTTAGGAAGTGCACAACACGAAAACGTTCAGGGTGAAGAACAAAAGAAACTTGATGTAATTTCAAATGATTATTTAATTAATGCTTTAAAAGTTCATCCACATGTGGGTGGTCTGGCTTCTGAAGAATTAGACGAATTCACTCCTGCACAAGAAAACGGCAAGTATCTGGTATTGTTTGATCCTCTCGATGGTTCTAGTAATATCGATATCAACATGTGTGTCGGGACCATTTTCTCTATTTTGCCTGCTAAAAATGCAGTGACCAAAGCTGAAGACTTTATGCAAGCTGGTACAAACCAGGCTGCTGCAGGTTACGTGCTTTATGGCCCATCCACCATGATGGCGCTAACTGTAGGTGCTGGGGTGGTATTCTTTACTTTCGACCCTGAAAGCAAAGAATTTTTAATGACTTCTGAAAATATTCAGGTTGCTGCCGATACTAAAGAATATGCCATCAACGCATCGAATCAACGTCACTGGGAAGCACCGGTAAAACGTTATATTGATGAATTGCTTGCAGGCAAAACAGGCCCGCGTGAAAAAGACTTTAACATGCGTTGGGTGGCGTGTATGGTGGGTGATATTCACCGTATTCTTTGCCGTAGCGGTATTTTTATGTATCCATATGACACTAAAGATCCGAAAAAAGCCGGTCGTCTACGTTTAATGTATGAAGCAAACCCAATGAGTATGCTGATGGAACAGGCAGGTGGTGCATCTACCACTGGTCGTGTACGTATTCTGGACATCCAGCCGACTGAACTTCACCAACGTGTACCTGTAGTGATTGGTTCTAAAAATGAAGTTGACCTCGTAACTGGCTATCATAATTAATTTTTCTTATAGCGGAAGTAAGTCCTCATAACTTGCTTCCGTGGATTTATTCTCCCATGCCGACTATTTTTCTAGAATCAAAAGATAATCCCAAAATTAAACACTTGCGTGGCTTAATTGAGCAGAATTCATATCGCAAAAAACAAGGTCAAACCGTACTTGAAGGCACCCATTTGTGTCTGGCCTGGTTAGCTGAAGATAGAAAAATCAAATCTATTTTTACCACCGAACAGGCTTTAAGCCATCCTGATTTTGACCGTATTGCCGAGCAATACCAAGGTGCAGTCTTTGTCATTGGTGAATCCCTGTATAAAGATTTAAGTACGCTGGGCACCACACTGGCTTGTCTTGCCATCGTCGATTTACCCACTTCCCGTCATGCTTTAGATTTCACGGCAGACACCTTAATTCTGGAAAATATTCAGGACCCTGGCAATGTCGGTACTTTACTCCGCTCCGCTGCTGCTGCCGGTATTCGACAAATTGTCTGCACCAAAGGTTCAGCTTCGCTTTGGTCACCACGAGTACTGCGTGCCGGAATGGGTGCACATTTCTCCTTGCATACTTATGAAAATGTGACACTGGAAGATATTTTGTCTCAATTCAAGATTCCGGTATATGTAACCAGTTCACATGAATCAGAAAGCTTGTATACGAAAGATTTGACCCAATCCTGTGTCTGGATTTTAGGCAACGAAGGTCAAGGGGTTTCTGAGTACGCCCTTGCACATGCACAAGCCGTTTCCATACCCCAGCCCGGCGGACAAGAATCCCTGAATGTTGCTATTGCGGGTTCAGTCTGTTTCTTCGAAATGGTTCGTCAGCGTTTATAAACTGATCTTTCGTTACTTTATTTTAAACATCACTGATGGATGTTAAAAAATAGACTACACTAGAAAAATAATATTATTTTTGTCAACCAAACCATTATTTTCAACGTTATATAACTATGAAATTGGAAATAATGGTGGGTATCCAATGACAGGATTTTCCATCTCTATGGATTCAGCACCAAAACAGTCTCAGTCAGAAAATTTAAGTACTCTGAAGAGTACGGCTGAACAACGCCTGAAGACTTTTATGCAGGATGTGACTGGACGTGCCTTGGTCATGATGGAAAGTGCGACTCAAGGTCAACAAGGTATCGCGATGGATTTGGTACAGGAAGCATTTATTTCCTTGCACAAAGCTTATGCTGATAAATCGACTGATGAATGGTATCCCCTGTTTTACACCATCTTAAACCATAAACTGCAAGACTGGCGCAGAAAAGAAGCTCGTCGGGTGCAACCTTTTTCTTTTTTCAAGAAAGTCAGTCTGGATGATGACGATCTTGAGTTAAATGATATTGTCGATGAGACTACTCCTAGTCCATTCGATTTTCTTAATCAAGCCGTGACTGCCGAAGAAATCAAAGAAGCCATCGCTCAGCTTCCTGTTCGCCAGCAGCAAGCTTTTATGCTTCGTGCTTGGGAAGGTTTTGATACACACACAACTGCACAAATCATGCAGTGCAGTGAAGGGAGTGTAAAAACCCATTATCACCGTGCTATTCAAGGCCTCAAAGCTTCTTTAGCACATTTGAATCCATATCGTGGAGGGTCATCCGAATGAAACAAGATGATTTCTTAAAACAAGTTACTTCCAAACTCGATGGGCTCGCACAACATCACAAAGCCAAACCCGTGGTGATGCATCATGTCATTGAAGAAATTCAAGCACGAGAAACATCCCGTTATGGGCTTTGGAAAATGTCAGGTTTTGCTCTTGCCACCGCAATTGCAGGATTCGTGGTATTGCCAAACTCCTTTGAAATGTCAGAAAAACCGCAAAATCAAGTAGTAGTGACCCCAAAACTATCTCCTCAAATGGTTGAAGATTTGGAAATGTTAATGGTTTTAGGTGAGGATAAGGTTCCACATGGCAGCTAAAAAATTAGCCTTTGCTTTTTGTGCACTCGGATTTTTACAAACCAGTTTTGCTGGTTTCGAACGTTTTTGGATTTTTTCCAAAGATGCTGATACACAAGTTGCAGAAACCTGGGAAACATTATCCGATAGTGAACAACGTGCACTCATTCAACGTTACCAATCACTCAAAGAATTACCCGAAGCACAAGGCACTACTTTACAGCAGCGTATGGATTGGTTTACCCAACTTCCAGAACAAGAAAAACAGAAAATGCGTGAAACCTGGCAGAAAATGAGCAGCCAAGAACGTAAAGAATTGGGTATTCGTATGCAAAAAGCGACACCTGAAGAGCGCCCGCTCATTCGCGAAGAATATATCAGTAAATATTTCCCACAAATGACTAAAAATCATTAATTATTTGATTATATTTAAAAAATTAAAATCAAAAAAGCCGCTGAAGTCAGCGGCTTTTTTATTATTTCATTCGATAACGTCGATATAAAGTTAAACCTAGAATAGCAAATACACCATATACTCCAAATGCCCCACCACCACTCGATGATGAATTGGTATTTTGGACAGTGTTGTTCAGATAAATAGTGGCAGTATTTGATCCCAATCCCTCAGCATCATATATTTTATAAGTCACCGGATAATCGAATTGACTGAGATTATTCTTAACTGCAAAATGCAATTTTCCACCATAACATATATTACTAGCATCAGTACCCGGACAAGGACCCTGGCGTTCTGCCGTCATAGTCAACCCAGCTGGTAACTTCTCAATTTGGATTGGAATCTCTTGTCCTTGTTTATTTTGGTAAAATGCCGGTTTTGCTGCAGCTACAGTAGAAGTCAGGCCATCACCATTATCATGGTCATTTTCCAGAGGATTAACGGTTACTTCCAGATTAGAACTTGAACTAATAGAATAAATATCATCCTTTGCAACAGGAGTAATATTTACAAAACTGGCCTGTAAAATACCTGAAGACTGCTTGGCTTCACCACCCTTTTCTTTAAGCGTGTATTTACAATAGGCATAATCAGCAGTATTAAGCAATTCACCACTTGTACGATAGATCATGATCTGTTTGAAATCTGCATTCCATTCGCATTTTAAGTCATCTAGTTCACCTTTTAGCACAGCATTACCATCGGTTACGGTGAGTGTACCAATGCCATAAGGCTCAACCTCAACAGTATAGTTATCGGCATTTAAACTCTTGATGCGATAGTCTTCACCTGATGTATCACTTACCTGCTCTTCTGCAGGAATCGCCAGTACAAATGGGTCAAAATAAATAGCACGGTATTTTTGGTGCTGCTTGGTATATTTCAACAGATTTTCGTATTGAGCTAATTCCTCTTTGAAATCATTGATTCCGGTTGAGTTTTTAACTCCTTCATCAATTAATGCCTTAAGTTCATCAATATTGGACTGATAAAATTCCAGTAAACTAATAATCGAGCTATTTTTTAAATCTGTAATATCTATAGCGGATAAATTCATACGTTCAACCGAACCGATATCGCAACTATTCTTTTTGCTTGGTTCAAGTTGTAAAACTGTATCTAAAAAACGGCTTAAACCGCGTTGATCATAATCACTACAACCTGAACGATTGACATCAATTAAATCTGCCGCACTTTGATTATCTCTTGGATAATATAAAGGCAAGAACATATTATATGCTGATGATTCCGTCATCTTAGACAGTAAGCTAGAAAAACTGGTGCTAGAGACATCTAAATTTTTCGAACTTTCAACCGTGGACTCTAAAGTAATTTTAGGTAACACACATTGATCTGTTCCTGATGCCAAGTTCAAGGCATTATTGCTTGCAACAAAAATCATTTTTTCACTCGGAACACCATTAACCGAGTTATAACGACAGGATTTATCCGAATTATTAAAAGCCAGAATATTGAATGCGAAAACTTTGCTGCCCGATTGATCATATAAAAAGGTGCTGTATGCTGAATTTTCTACGATCGTATTACTAATGGCGGTTAAAGTTGAATAAGGACTAAAACGATCTAAACCGTCACTCACTGCCCGTAAAATACTACCGCTACTTGAGTTTGCTATATTTTGTGCAATCGTATTCGCAGATAAGTTTACCTTTGCAACACCACAAAAATCTAATGCACTCGCACTGGCGATCGAACCATTCTGAATAATACTGCTTTGAGCAATGGTCACCGCAGGTTTGGTATCTCCCAGATTGCCGTAACAGTCCATTGCAATAACACTGCCTTTATTGGCCTGATTCCCTTGAATTAAGCTGTTACTTATCTTGACTTCTTTTTCAATATCTTGCGCAATATTATAAATTGCCCCCCCTGCAATATCCGCCTTCGAGTTTAGAATTGCACCCTTATTGAAGCTTAAAGCTCCACCGAGTAATAATGCCCCGCCCCGACCATTTTCAGCATAACCTTTTTCAAGTTGAATATCATTTAGCGTTAGACTGGTTTCACTAATACTGGTATTAAAAATTCTTGAACGATTTTCACCACTAATAATAGTTTTTATCTGTTCAAATGCAGGATATTTTTGTGTCAGTTTATCTTTTTCATCATAGTTAAAACGTGAAACGCCACTAATCACCAAAGCCGATTCCGGCACGAGTTCTGAACTTAATTTATATGTACCGGCTTCTAATTGAATTTTATCTGCTACACCATTAAGCGTATTTCCAGCTGTACACCCCCCATAACCTATATTTTTTTTCGCAGTAATGATTGCTTCACGCAATGAACATGCATTACTGTTTTCACCATTTTCGTCTGCAAACGTCGTGACCTTAATGGTTTTATCCTCCGCTGCCATTAATGACATAGCAGATAAAACCATAATGCAGAGCAATCCTTTTTTATAATTGTGCATTACTTTTTTCCTACTTTTTATTTCTTATAATGACGCAGACCAATCAGACCTAATAAAGCCAATAAATTCAACAGCCCAAATGCACCACCTGATGTTTTGACGCTCTTGCTATCCATAGCATTACTTTGCTCTTGCACCATATTTGCACTAAGCACCAGATATTTTTTATTTTCATTAAAACGCGTAGAAGATGTAACGACACGCAGTTCAAAAATATCTGCACCGCGCCAACTACCATTTGGCGTGTAAACCAAATTACCATCAATATCTAAAGTCAGTGAACCTTTGCTCTCCGTTAAGGTTTGATCAACATATACACAACCATCTTGCCATTGTTCACCATTGGGATGTTTGCCCAATAGCGCTTCACATTTTTCTTTCGGATATAAGTCACTGTCACCCAAGTATTGCAAGATATTGATTTTCGCTATTTCACCTACTTTTAAGTCCTGACCAATACGTGCAATGGTCGTGGGTACAATAATCTCAATAGCACCGCGGTCACACCAGCTGTTATCAGTGGTTCTGCTCTTATCGCGCTGATCTAATCCCTCACAGATCACCTGAACATGCTCAGTATCTGAATCAACTCGCCCTTTATTTAAAATGAGCGTGTCAAACATGTTATTTGCACTAAGTAAAATACGTGGCCGTATATATCCTAAAAAGGTATCTTTTGCTGTTGCATAAGGACAAAGTAAGGCTTCTTGGTCTGCAATGAGTGATTTACAACTGCCCTCGCTACTGTCTCCTGCGAAAAGTTTATTGCCAGTCCAAAATTCATTCGGATAATTGGCATCACCGCTTCTACATTCAGAAGTAACCAAGTTATTTTGCAAAATACTTTTATCATCACTACTAAATTGGCAATTATTATTTGTTCCATTTGGATTACCAATCACAATACTGTTAGCGATATAGCCTTGAGCATTTGGTGCTTCAAACTGCACACCTGCAGTATTCGCAACAATAGTCAGATTATTTAAGCCTATTCCATCCCGAATATTAACAACATAGCCTGTGTTATTCACAAAGGTACTGTTGGTAATCATATTTATCTTAGAAGGAAAGGTCAGTTTAGAGAGGTCTAGAATGTTCTTTTCACTAAAAATGTTGGCAGTGCCCGAAGTGGTTTTATTATTTTTAAAAACAACATTCGTGATGGTGAAATTTGGACGTTGACTGTATAAAATACCACCACTCATCGCTTCGTTATTTTCAATCAGACTGTTGCTAATCGATACACGGCTACTATATACATCGGCATCGGTATTCTCACCTACATTATAAATAGCTCCTCCTAAACGCGCTATTCCTCCCGTGAGTTTTACATATTTTAAGACCAAGTTTTCATTATTATATAAAATACCGCCGCGATCGGCACAGACACTCTTTTGACAACCTTCAAAACTGACTTCTTGTATATTTACTATAACGCGTTCTTTGGCATTATCATCAATATTAAAAACCTGATCTTGGCCTGTCATACGAATAATGGCGTTATTTAAACCGGCAACAGCTGTGTCACTAACATTAGTTTCATAATAAGTTTTCAAATTAAGTGCTGATGTAATATTAATTTTACTTGTCAGCGTATAGACTTTTAATTTATCTAGCAGAATAGTCGAGGTAGAGTTTTCTCCTCCACAGCCATAAAAACCTTCTTTCGGCAACCCCAAATTAACGTATTCTATTGCTTCACGTAATGAGCATTCCTTGTCATCTTTTTTAGTATCTTCAGTCGTGTTTACGATAATATCTGCACTATAAGCATGTCCTGCAAAGCATAACATCCCTATACCTATGCTCCGTTTGAGCATATTAGTCTCCTTATATTCTTTAATTTTTTTTATTCTTTAGTTGCAACATCCCTGCAACATCGAACTATTTTGCTGTACTTTGTCACAGCTTGAGTAATTACTCAAGATTTTTTATTTTTTACCGATATTCATCGATCAAGGCATAAATTTGTCTTAAATTCGCATGACTAATCTTAGTTTTCTCACCTTTTAATAGCTGAATAAGCTGTTCCAAAGTTTGCAGTAAAACCGAAGTCTGATGAGGCCCATGAGCCAATAAATAATCAATAATCTGCTGGTCAATATGAATTCCCCGACGCGATAACACCGAGTTCACCAATGCATAACGGTCAGCATATAAACTCCCTGAGGGTACCTTGACACTGACTGCCTGAGTCAGGCGGGACTGTAAATCCGGAAGTTCAAGTTTCAATTCAATCGGGGCCATACGGGAAGAAAAAACCAGCTGTCCACCACCTTCATTATTGTAATTAATTAAATGAAAAACTGCTTTTTGCCAATGTGGAACACCGCTGATCGCTTCGATATCATCCAGTGCAACCAGATCATATTGATCTAATGAGCTAATCGCTTCAGTAGGCGCATCCAGCAATTCAAGCAGTGAAACCTGAATTGCAGACTTGCCTATTTCCAGATAAGAATCACAAATAGCAGAAAGCAAATGACTCTTGCCGGATCCTGCACCACCATAGACATAAAAGCGGTTCATTAAACCGGCATGGAGTTGTCGAACTGCATCGATTACATGCCCCCATCCCGGCCCAGAAAAATCGCTAATTCTGGCGTCCAGTTGAGGTTCAATATCGAGTTGCAGTTGACGCATATATGGGTTTTAACCTTAAGGTTCTTTATTATCTATCGATTCAATCTTACTCGATTTTTCAGTCTCTTGCAGATTTTTTGCAGGATGATTTTTGACTTCAATATCAATATCAATCTGTTCGCTTTCAATTGAAACCGATCCTATATCAGTGTTCTCTATCACCACTTGAGGGTGCCCGTAAACACGGCTCTTTTCATAATACTCTCGTGCATGACGTAGCAGTACGACAATGACGGCGGCTACAGGCAAGGCAATCAGCATTCCCAAGAAACCTGCAAGCTGGGCACCTGCCAATACTGCAAACACTACAGCAACTGGTGATAGGCCAATTTTATCACCTAACAAGAAAGGTTGCAGAATATAACCTTCTACCATCTGCCCCACCATGAAAACCACAACCACCAAGGCAAGATGGGTCCAGTCCAGACCAAATTGAAATAGTGTGGCGATTACAGCGGCAATGATTCCCACAGCAAAACCCAGATAAGGAATAATACTGGACAGACCTGCAATCATGCCGATAATCAGACCGACTTCAAGCCCAATCATTTGCAAACCCACTGCATAGACCACGCCCAGCAAAAACATCACCAAAAATTGACCTTTAACAAAAGCACCTAAAACACTGTGACATTCACTGACAATCTTCAAAGTTGCCTTTTCATAAGGACGCGGAATCAATCTACGGAAACTGTCCAGCATGCGCTCCCAATCCAGCAGGAAATAGAAGGCAATAATTGGAATTAATATTATTGTTCCACCAATTTGAATAAAATTCAGACCAGACTGGGCAACCTTCAGCACGACTGCCTGAATACTGTCTGCACTGTAATTGGTTTGAATGTAATCCATAATGGCCGAGGACATCTGCTCGGTGTCTATTTCCATCGGCACCAGATTAAATGTATGCGACAACCACGGCAGGAAAGTATAGTTCACCCAGTGCATACCTGCAGGAATACTGGTTTTGGCATACATTAGCTGTTTCCAGACCAGTGGAACCAGATACCACATTGCCCAAGTCAATACGACCCCAATCCCTATAAACACCACACTAATCGACACCCAGCGCGGCAAACCGATACGATGTAACTTATCTACTAAAGGACTAAACAGATAGGCAATTAAAAATGCCCCGATGAAAGGTAATACTACCGGTTTAAGCAGATACAGAACCCAAAGGATAAATGCGATTGCTGCAAGTATAAAAATGCGTCGTGAAGTGCGATCGACCATAGAAACTCGCCTTTTTTCGGTTTATTTGTTCTAGACAGTAAAATATTTTAATAAAGATAGCATTTTAGCGCATAAATAACATAAGAGTTTCGTATATTCGGGTATAATCGCGGCGCGAATGCGGAGACTTCATTATGAGCAACTCAACTTCCCCTAACACTGGTTTAAGCTATAAAGATGCGGGTGTCGACATTGAAGCGGGCGACTTACTCGTCGATCGTATCAAATCTGTCGCAAAACGTACTTCTCGCCCTGAAGTCATGGGCGGACTAGGCGGCTTTGGCGCACTTTGTAAAATCCCTAAAGGTTATGAAGAACCTGTTCTCGTATCTGGCACAGATGGTGTTGGTACAAAATTACGTTTGGCATTGAATTTGAACCGTCATGACACAATTGGTCAGGACCTGGTGGCAATGTGTGTCAACGATCTTCTTGTATGTGGTGCAGAACCATTATTCTTCCTCGACTACTATGCAACAGGTCACTTGAATGTTGATGTTGCAGCAAATGTAGTAACAGGTATTGGTGCGGGTTGTGAGCTTGCAGGCTGTGCACTTGTAGGCGGTGAAACTGCCGAAATGCCAGGCATGTATGAAGGCGAAGACTATGACCTTGCAGGTTTCTGCGTAGGTGTAGTTGAGCAAAGCAAAATTATTGATGGCTCTAAAGTTAAAGCGGGTGACGTTTTAGTGGGTGTTGCATCTTCAGGTGCACATTCAAATGGTTACTCTCTTCTTCGTAAAATTCTAGACGTGAAAAATGTTGACCTCACTCAAATTGTTGACGGTCGTCCACTTGCAGATGCTGCAATGGAACCAACACGTATTTATGTGAAGCCAATTCTTGAATTGCTTAAACAGGTTGATGTTCACGCGATGGCACACATCACGGGTGGCGGTTTGCCAGGTAACTTACCTCGCGTACTTCCAAATGGTGCTCAAGCAGTGATTAATGAATCTTCTTGGCAATGGCCGGAACTGTTCAAACTTCTTCAAAAAGAAGGTGGTGTTGAACAATTTGAAATGTACCGCACATTCAACTGTGGCGTAGGTATGGTACTTGCTGTTGATGCAGCAGATGCTGACAAAACTGTTGAGTTGCTAAACCAGCTTGGCGAAAAAGCATGGACCATGGGTCATATCGTCGACAATGCTGAATCTGTTGAAGGTGCAGACGAAAAAATCCGTGTAGTTTTTGCATAAGTACTTCGCATGATTAAAATTGCTGTCCTTGTTTCAGGGAGTGGAAGTAACCTGCAGGCCCTGATTGATGCCAATCTCTCAGGTCAAATTGTCGGGGTCATTTCCAACAAACCTGAAGCATATGCTTTAGAACGTGCTGCAAAAGCGGGCATTCAAACTGCCGTTATTGAACACAAGCAATATCCTAACCGTGAAGCCTTTGATGATGTCATGCATCAGCAATTGCTTGATTGGGATGTTGATCTGGTCGTGCTTGCAGGCTTTATGCGCATCCTGAGTGCCAAATTTGTCAAAGCATGGGAAGGGAAAATGCTCAACATTCACCCTTCCCTGCTGCCGTACTACAAAGGCATGCATACCCATCAACGTGTACTTAACACCGGTGATGTACTACATGGCTGTACGGTTCACTATGTCACTGCCGAACTGGATGCAGGTCAGGCTTTGGCCCAAGGCGTGTTGAAAGTGAATCTGCATGACAACGTTAGCAGTCTTGCCAACCGTGTGCATGTACTTGAACATGTCATTTACCCGCAAGTGGTGGAATGGATCTGTAATGGAACCATTCAGCATACTGAACAGGGTATATTGTATCGAGGTCAGACAATGAAAGAGCCGGTACAATTCTGCAAGTTTTAAAGAATATTAACGCATAAAAAAACGCATCCTCGGATGCGTTTTTTTATTGCTTCATTTTTTACTCATTAACTGGCGCAGATTACACTGCCGGCTGTTGAATCAGTTGCTTGATCAATTCTACAGTCTCAAGCGGTTTTTCCAGTGGAAACATATGACTTCCCGAAACAACCGTATATGCAATACCAAACTTCTTTTTCGCGATTTGCGGAAAGCCCCGCCCAATAAACGGCCCTTGTTCCGCCATCAGCAGCTGGACAGGCACTTGAGGTTTTGGCTGTGGCAGCCACCATAATGATGGATTGGTTCTAAAAATATTCACCTCATCCATTTTGGAAATGGTCAACTCCACACCGCCTCGCACCTTGTCTTCCGTTAAAGCATGATCAATATAGGCCTGGAAACAGCTTTCATCAAAGTGTTGATAAAAGCCTTTAGGACGCAGCAATTCAGCGGCCTGTTCACGACTCTCCCAATGGTCTCTGCGACGTAAGGACAAAGAAGCTGGCGACATTTTATCCATGGCTTTCAGCTTCAAGGTTTTGGCCACATGCAAAGCAAAGGCGTCTTTCCCCATAATTAAAGGCGGATCAATCATAATGACCTGCTCAAACAGTTCAGGACGTTTTAAGGCTGCCTGAAAAGTCAACACTGCTCCCAAAGAATGACCAAGGCCAATGACTTTGCTGCCATTAGCCTGGCGGACAATACTGTCAATCACTTGATTGGTCAGACTGTTCCAGTGATTGTCTATGGGGTAACGCTTGTCCGGACCAAGCAAGGGGACATAAATAATGTCATATTCATCTTTCAGTCCATCAAACAGCTTTTGATAAACTTTCGATGGCACGCCATTGGCGTGCGCAAAGTGGATTACTGGTTTCATTGCAGTTTTGTCGTTTGTTCAGATTGGACTTGCTGTGAAATCGAGCTAGCAAAACCCTGTCCAATTGAACTTCCCATACGTCCTAGTACTGAATCGAAAGGATTATATTCAATGGTATAATTTACTGCTTTTTCCAGTTTCAGTTCTCGTTTCAAACTATTTAAACTGCCGATACGGTCTGCAATGCCCAATTTCACTGCCTGTTCACCTGTCCAGAACAAACCTGAGAAGATTGCAGGATCAGTTGATTTCAATTTTTTACCACGTCCTTGTTTTACGGCATTGATAAAATGGTCGTGCACATTATCCAGCACCCCTTGTACATGGGCCTTTTGTGTAGCATCAACCGGTTGAGTCATCGATAAAAGAGCTTTATTTTCACCTGAAGTCATGGTGCGGTCTTCAACACCTAATTTCTGCATCAAACCTGTTACCCCATAGTTTGGCATAATCACACCAATAGAGCCGACCAGACTTGAAGGGTTGACAATGATCTCATCCGCAGCAGAGGCGATATAATATGCACCTGAAGCACCTGTATCACCAATAATGGCATACAGTTTTTTGTCTGCATGGGCTTTTTTCAAATATTGAATTTCTTGCCAGATTTCATCCGATTGCACAGGTGACCCGCCTGGCGAATTAATATTTAAAACCACAGCTTTACTTTGTTTATTTTCAAAGGCTTTTTTGAGTGCTTTGATTGTATCGTTACTATTCACGCTTTGCTTGTCTGCAGCAATGGTACCAATAATGTCGACCACGGCAATATGTGAGCTGGTGGTCGCCGTTGGATCTGCCGTGGATGTGCTGCAGCTTTTAGCCAGTAACACCAAAATAAAAAGAATATAAGCAAAGGTGAGAAATTTAAAAAAGATTCCCCAACGGCGCGCACGGCGCTGTTCTTCTACAGAGGCTAAAACGGCTTTTTCTAAAATATGCCATTCTTTGCCAGTTATATTTTGCGAATTATGTTGTGTATTTTGAATTTCATTTTCTGGTTTTGGTGGCCAATCGGACATGGAAAACGATCCACTGTTAAGTTAAATTAGAGTCATTATATACACTGATCGGGTTAAATCTGTCTAAATTATCTGTTTTCCCTTATAATAAATTTATCTTTTCCATTCCTGATGCAATTGACAATATAACAATGACCGATCGAAGCTCCCAGAATACAACTTATCGTCTTTTGCAATTTATTAGCCGACAACCTATTCAAATTTCTCGATTTATAGCGCGTGGTTTAGCTGGTCTGGTCAATACTCTTAAAATTTCCAAAACCTCAGAAACCATTCAATTGAATTTAAATATTGCGCTGCCTGAACTGAGCGATACGGAGCGGGAAAAAATTACGGCTCAAGCCATCCGTAATGAGCTGATCTCTTATTTTGAATTTTTCAGTATCTGGGGTTCAAGCAATGAGGCCAATCTGGCGCGCATTCATAAAGTGCATGGTAAGCAGCTGCTGCTGGATGCACTCGCAGCAAACAAAGGTGTGGTTTTAATTGTTCCGCATTTTGGTACCTGGGAAATCATGAATGCCTATATTGCCCAATTTACCAAAATGACCATCATGTACAAGCCAGTCAAAAATGAAGCGGCCGATCAGTTCGTTCGTAAGGCTCGCAGTCGCGAACAGGCAACATTGGTACCTACCGATGAATCCGGAGTTCGCCAGATTTTCAAGGCCTTAAAGCAAGGCGGAACAACGGTAATTTTGCCAGACCATACACCCAATGTTGGCGGTGAAATGATTCCTTATTTTGGACTGCCTTTGGCCACCAGTAATTTAAGTGCCAAACTGATTCAAAAAACCAAAGCCAAAACATTGTTTTTGTATGCACTGCGTAATGATGATCAGGGCTTTGATCTACATTTTGAAGCAATTGATGAACGCATTTATTCGGTTGATACCAATCAAGGCACAAGCATTATTTTTCAAGCCATTGAGAACCTGATCCGTCGTTATCCTGAACATTATCATTGGAGCTATAAACGCTTTAAAGCCAATCCTGAATTGGATGGACTGTATTATCTCAATAAAACAGAGGCCTTAGCACTGGTCGAAAAAGTCCGTGCTGAGACTGCAGCCCAAAATACAATGTTTCCAGTAGAAAATGATCAGGTCATATAATCAGGCCTTATGATTTAAGCTTTACTGCTGCACGTTTTAACCATAGCTTTTGTTCACGTGCATAATGTAATTGCATTTGTCCATTGGCCTGTCTGCTAAATTGAATGCTGCCCTGCTGTACTGTACTCAGCAAAGGAATTTTCAATTCCTTTAAGCGTAACCGAACCATATCACTTGGATGTCCATAACGATTGTTAAAGCCAGCCGAAGCGATCACGATTTTCGGTTTTAATTGCTTTAAAAAAGCATAGGCCGAACTGTGCCGACTACCATGATGCCCCAAAACCAGCACATCAACTTTTAAGTCTGGATAATCCTGCAGAATTTGATATTCCGTTCGCCAACCGGCATCTCCCATCAGCAAAAAATTTTGATAGGGTTGGGCATTTTTCACCTGTACATAAACAACGCAGGACATTTCGTTTTGATCAGTTTTGGCATTTGCCAAATTCTCTGCTTTGGGTGATAACACGGTTATGTTCATCCCATCATTCCACGACCATTGCTGCCCTTGATGACAATAATCAAACTGGCTACTATCGGGAATGGGAACTTGCTCATTTGAATAAACATGCTTAATGGGTAAATCCTGTTTAATCGATGCATACGCCCCGCTATGATCCTGATCTAAATGTGTCAAAATCAGCTGATCCAATTGATCCACACCCTTCACCGATAAAAAGGGCAAAATAATTTGTTTGCCGATACTGAATTTAGCTTCATCATAATTTCCACCAGTATCAATCATCATGGTCCGGTCTTGATCGCGGATAAAAATTGCCTGTCCTTGTCCAACATCCAGTACGTTTAATTCGAACCGATTTTTACTGACATCGAGACCAATTAAAGGAATAAAACACAATATGGACCAGGTTTTAGGTAACACAGCACGCGGTAAAAACAGGATTATCAAGCCTAGACATAAACTCAGCCACACGGCAAATGTCATCGCAATCGGCTGTAATGTCGGGGCAAACAGCCCATCTAAAAGTTGCAGCAACCACAGCAAAGCTGCAAGACACAGATCGTTGATTTGAAAAACCAGGCTACCCAAAGGTTCAGCAATGAAATAGCACAACGCTGCGATCACATCTAAGGGCACAATCACCAGACCAATCCATGGAATAGCGAATAAATTGCTCAACGGCGTAATCCATGCAATCTGTTTAAAAAACAGCATCATCAGTGGAAATAAAGCCAGAAATATTTTCCACTGCGATTCGATTAAAAGTTTTAATTGTATTTTTATATATTGAGTTTTGGTCTTTAGCTGATCCGCCCCCCTTTGCTGCAAGGTCTGGTAAATGCGTAGCAACACAAAGCATGCACCATAGGACAACCAGAACGCAGCCGATAAAATACTAAAAGGATCAAAAATTAATAGAATAGAGGCACTAGAAAGCAAAATATTAAATGGCCGGACCTTTTGCTTGAATAAGATAAATGCACTGATCAACAAGCAGCTCAACAGCGTTCTCAATGCCGGAATTTCAAAGCCGACAAATGCACAATACAGTACTACGCTCGCGCAAAAAGGCCAGATCAGCAGATATTGCTTTGGCCATTTCAAATAGAGTTGTGGTCGATCATGACGAATGAGCTGATGCAGCCCCCAACACAGCAGTACAGCAAAAATCAGCACATGTGGACCCGATATGGCCAGCAAATGACTCATACCAAAGCGCTGAAATAGTTGCTCGGTTTCTGTATCCAGTAAACTTTTATCCCCGGTCAATAAAGCCAGCATCAAACCTTCATGCTGCACGGGCTGCTGATGAATAAAATTGCGTAATGCCAAACGCTGCTGCTCAACCCAGAGTTGCATCTGATTGGAAACAGAAGCTTGTTGTTTTAGGTATTGTCCATGCCCTAAAGCATAAACCTCTTGTTCTGTCAGCTTGTGTATTGATGAAACTTTAAATCCAGACATGATATTTTGCTGGATATACCATTGCTCCTGATCAAAGGCACCCTCAGTGGCATAGCTATGCGCAGGCAGGATTTGTCCCTGCAAACGGTAATATTGACCTAACTCAAGTACAGATTTGGAACCAGAATGCATTTCATTTTTTAAAAATGCCTGCCATTGCACCACTTCTGTATGGCGGTTCAGTACCTGAATTTTTTGCTGGATGGTCTGATCGCCTAATTCATTGATGTGTTTAATATAAGCAATCACCTCCACTGCTTCAGGCTGTTGTTCCCGAAACAGCAAACGCTCATTTAATTGATGATTGGCATAACTATAGCCAAGTGTGATCCCCAGACTTAGCCCTACAGAAAGCTGTAAAAATTTAAATCCTAAGCAATTGGCCTGTTTGAAAACAGTCAGTTTTAAAAGAAGAGTCAGGATGAAAAGAGTGCTACACGGAAGGAGTAAAGACTGCAAGATTGGAAGAGTTTTTCCCATTATTGCAATACCCAGCACCCAGCCGATACAGATTATTTGAATCATTGTGATTATAATTTTTTTATTTTAGGCAATATTAAAGCCCACCGCAGTGAGCTTCAATTGTTTTTTAAATTTGTCGATCAGTGTCTAGGGTGGATTGATACTTCGTCTATGTTTGCGACAAGGAGTATTTTTTACGCTGTTTACATCTCATTGTTTAATTGCAGCTTACAACGCAGACCTTTTATGAAATATCAACCAACCCTTAATCATCAATCCAGACACCGTCTTGCATATGCAAAATCGAATCGGCAGTCTGGGCCAACTGTTCATCATGCGTCACAATCAGCATCGCCATATTGAACTCATCACGTAACTCACTGAGCAGTTCAAAAATTTTTACTGCCGTTTTACGGTCCAAATTCCCCGTCGGTTCATCCGCCAGCATCAGTTCCGGCTTTGCCACCAGTGCACGTGCCAAGGCTACACGCTGACGTTCACCACCAGACAGCTCACCCGGTTTATGCGTCATGCGATGTGACAGTCCAACCCGATTGAGCAAGTATTCAGCCTGTTCTTTAGACTGTTTATACGTCGTTCCTGCACGCAGCATCAGCGGCATGGCGACATTTTCCAATGCAGTAAATTCAGGCAACAGATGATGGAACTGATAGACAAAACCTAAATGCTGGTTACGTAAATAGCCCCGTTCAGCTTCACCTAAATTATCAAAGCGCTTGCCATTTAAAAACACCTGTCCTTCTGTTGGACAGTCCAGCCCCCCCAACACATGTAACAAGGTACTTTTACCGGAACCACTGGAACCGACAATCGACACAAACTCGCCTTTTTTGACCTGCAGGGACAAGTTTTTAATCACTTCAACTGTGGTTTTGCCATCGGTAAAACTTTTCGAGATATTTTTCGCTTCGAGGACAAGATTACTCATAACGTAAAGCCTCTGCCGGTTGGGTTTTTGCAGCACGCAGTGCCGGATAAATCGTGGCAAGGAAACTTAAAATAAGTGACAGGCTCACAATCACCACGACATCTTGCCAACGCAAATAAGACGGCAAGTAATTAATAAAATAGGCATCAAACAGGTTCAAACCAAATGCGGTATTCAACCAGCCGATAAAGCCACTGATACTTGAAGCAAAGATAATCCCGAGAATGGCACCGGAAACAGTCCCGATCACACCAATAATAGTACCCTGTACCATAAAAATCCGCGTGATGGTTGCAGGTGAAGCTCCCAATGTACGCAAAATGGCAATATCAGATTTCTTGTCGGTGACGACCATCACCAGTGAGGACACAATATTAAATACTGCCACCAGTACAATCAGGAACAGTAGCAAGCTGACCATGGCTTTTTCCATCTGAATGGCGCTAAACAAATTACCGTGGGTAAAGGTCCAGTTCGATGCATAGAAATTGTTTGGCAGATCTTTGACAATATCATCCGCCACTTCTGGGGCAAGAAAAATATCATCCAGTTTTAAACGCACACCTTGAGCACCGTCCGGCAAACGCAATAAAGTTGAAGCATCATTCAGGGCAATATAGCCCATCATGGAATCCACTTCTGCCCCAATACTGAAAATACCGACAATCTTGAAACGCTTGAAACGAGGCACCACCCCTGCAGGCGACGGTGTAGCTTCTGGAAGGACTAAAGTAATATTGTCGTTTAATCCCAAGCCCAGTGAATCGGTCATTTGTTTACCCAAAACAATGCCAAATTCACCTTTTTTCAGGCTATCAATACTCCCCGCAATCATGTGATTCTGGATAATTGACACTTTCTTTTCATATTCAGGTTCGATGCCCGTGACCATAATTCCGGCCACTTGCCCCTGTGCTGTCAGCATGCCCTGTAACTGGGTAAATGGCGCTACACCTTTGACATGCTCATGCTGTTCAACTTTCTTTGCAAGTTCTGGCCAATTTGTTAATATTTGTGTTGAAGAAACAGTAGCTTGAGGTATCATTCCCAATACACGGTTTTTCAGCTCGCGGTCAAAGCCATTCATTACAGACAAGACTGTAATTAACACGGCCACACCTAAGGTGAGACCGATCATAGACACCAAAGCAATAAAAGAAATAAAGTGGTTGCTACGCCGTGCACGAGTATATCTCAACCCGATGTACAGCGAGATTGGTTTAAACATACCATTTAGTCCGAGGAATAATTATGGAAAATTTACAGCATCAAAGCGGCAATATGGAACGCCGCGTTATGTCTCGTATCGATGCTGCTTTGCGAATTAATTATCAGATTATCTCTGATGATGTCGCACTTAATGACCCTTATGATCCTAACTTTGTGCTGCCCCGCTATTTTCTACTACTCGCAGAATTAGATCAATTTGATCATGCTGTAAACTACGAATTAGAACAATTAAATGAAAAAGATCAACAAATTGCTAGAATATTATCCTTATTCAACCAAAAATTAAACCTTATTACCGGCTCTTTATACGATGCAATTGTACAATCCATGTTACCAATCCCGGAACATGTCAATTTTTCCGAAACCGGTTTCAGTTTTTTTAGCGAGCACCCTATTCAGGAAGGCACTTATGTGCATGTGACCTTGAGCCACCCTGAAAATTTCTTCCATATTGCCGCAACCGCTCAGGTAGTCTATAGCCGTACAGAAGATAATGGCAAGTTCCGTACTGGTGCTTATTTCATTACCTTACATCCACAAGACCGGGTAAAACTTGCCGAGTGTGTCAACCTCAGCAAAAATAAAGATTAGATATTTAACTGTTGGACTTGATCTTGATGGCGAGATTCTGGCTCGCCTTAAGATCACGATAAAAATAAACAAACAGACCAAACAATAAAATAAAGGCGCCGATAAAAACCATCACCGATAATTTTTCATTATTCAGCATCGCTCCAAACAACATGGCCAACATGGGTGTCAGCACCGTAGTCAACGATAAGGTGGTCGCCTTAATATTCTGTACCAGTTTAAAATAACAGAACATGGCCAGCAGTGAAGCCATAATCACTGCATAAAACAAACCGATCAATGCCTTGGTATTCGGAATATGATCTGGCGCATGCTGCCAGATCAAGGGCAACATGCACAGTGCAAACAGGCTGGAGACCAGAATGGAACCCGTTGCTTGAGCCATGGGTTTCAGCGGTGCATTGACTTTTTTGACCCAGAAAATGGATGCGCAATATACAAAAACACTGAACAACATCAGTCCTATGCCTATTGGCTGAACGTGATGGTCACTGCCACCCAGACAGATAATCCCCAGCCCCAATACTGCAATGCACATCCCCAGCCACTGCAAGCGATGCAAATGAACGTTAAAAGCAAAACGGCCAATCAATCCGGTCATAATCGGAGCTAGACCGAACATCAAGGCAATAATGCCTGAACTTAAATAGGCTGTGGCTAAATAGGTAAAAATTTGTGAACCAATAAAACTGCAGGCACCGGCAATATAACTATGCAGGGAGATTCCATTCAAAGGTAATCTGACTTTAAGGATGACCAGCAAGCCCAATGCTAAAGGCAGTGCAATAAAAAAGCGCAGTGCCAACGCCCACAAACTATGCAAGTCCGAAACACTCCAGACAATTGCCAGTGGCGTGGTTGCCCAGATAAATACCAATAAGGCATAGGTGGACATGATATTGGTTTTTGATGGCATGAGGAGCTCAAGTTAGGCTGCTGTTTTACGTTTCTGTTTCTGAATGGTTTGATCCAGTGCACTGGAAAATTCGCGCTTGTCCCGTTCAGAAATTGGTGGCGGACCACCCGTATTAACACCTGCTCCACGTAATGAATCCATAAAATCACGTAGATGCAGACGCGCTTTTACGTTGGCAGAGGTATAAATCTCGCCGCGAGGATGAATAGCAATTCCACCTTTTTCAATCACTTGAGCAGCCAATGGAATATCCTGGGTCATGACGATATCATGCTCTTTCATGCGCTCGATAATTTCTTTATCTGCAGCATCTGCGCCACTCATCACCTGAATGGAATTAATCCGTACTGACGGGGTAATCCCCACATTTTGATTCGCGACAAAAGTCACTTCCAGCTGATAGCGGTCAGAAGCGCGAATAATTACATCACGCAGAATTTTAGGCAATGCATCGGCATCGACCCAAAGTTTAAATGGCAGCACACCACATCCATAGTCAAAAAAGAATAGCCTGTAGTTTAGCAAATTCCATACGACAGGAGGATGGCTAAATTGATTCAGCTCATTTGCTGTTTTTAGATTTAACTCACATGGTCATGCTTTCCATGGCACACTTGCAGGCTTCATCGCATCCAGATACAGGAGTTTGAGTTTATTTTAACGACTTTAATGGTTAAATTTAGTCCCTTGACTTGAAATTTAACAATAACCCTCGATTTAATAGATAAATACAGCCCAACATCAATTGTGAATATGAAAAATCAAAATAGACCAGAACTGATCACCATTGAAGACCAGAACTTTGGCAGTCATGTCGAACATTGGAATCTGCTTACAGATCACCCATGTACCGATGTGCCCAAGTGGTTAGGCCTGGCACTTGATGCACCAGTGATGCCAATGGGTTTATGTAAAGAAGAAGCTGACATGGATGCGTCAGCCTGGCTTATTCAAGGACCTAAACAGGCAACCGTGCAAATGACCCAAGTCATTGCTGTTGAAAACAACAAGCCCCAAGCGGTCAAAACAGCCTTTCCAAGTTTTGAAAGTCCCTACAAAGTGAATGCCACCATTGAACGGATTATCACCTGTAAATCCAACACTCAGGCGGTACTGCGCTTGAATCTGGGTGCGAATACCATTGTCTATGCCTTTGACACACTGTATAGCGTCAATCATGACCAGTATGAAAAAGATCAACCCTATCTTGCGCAGCTCAATGCCTGGGCCTATGAACTGGAAGCCGTTTCAGATCATGAACAGTTGGTAGTGGATGATCCGGCCTCCATCAAACATCACCGTGCATTAAATGACATTCTGGCTGCCAATAACGGCGTGGCACCTGCCAATTTGCAGGAACAGATTGATGCCTGGGAACCCAAATCGGAAGATGACAAACAGCCGGTGACTGTCGATTTTTCCAAAATGGTGGCCTATCTGTATGGCGAAAATATGGGGCAGGAAGATGAAGCCTGGTTCCAGGGCAATATTGTTGGCAAAACCTCGATGTCATTTATGGATCAGGACTATACGCTTTATGATGTCGCCCTGATTCATGATGAAAATCAGGCAGCTACCCTAATTCGTATTGCCACCAAGAATCCGGCTTATAAAGACTTTACAATTGGCCAATTCATTCGTGGCAATTTATGGATTCAAGTGAATATTTACGCTAAAAAATAAATCTTCTAACCATAGCAGCACCACAACAGGATTATCCTCTCAGGTTATGGTGCTGCTTTTTATTTTTTTAATACTCTTCTTTCATCATTATTCATCCCCTCTTTATTTTTCTCCCTCTGGGAGAAATAAAAGGAATTTATGAAAGAAGTCTAAGTTTTATTATCTCTATCTACAGTGTGATTAAAATTTATCCACAAACCAACATTATATGGGTGGTTTTGAATTTAAATTAAAATAACTTATCCACAATTTTAAATTCAAAATTCTATTTTAACTAACTACTACAGTTAACCCTAGTTACGGATAAGCTAAATTTCTAACGACATGAATTTTTGGCTTATTCTTCTGACAGAGTTGATAAGCACATAAAGATGAAAATATGCCTGCTAGAAAACCGGAAATAGTCCGATGTTTA
>NZ_VOYL01000070.1:0-8850 GCF_013420295.1 Acinetobacter sp. YH01018 | reverse complement strand
GATGACAGAAAAAGTGAGTTGTTGGGAACTTAAAGAAGAGGTGGTACTTATAATGGTTACTAAAATACAAATACTTAAAATATTAAATATATAAAACAATATATTACAAATATATATGATGCGTAGTCTACGCATCATATGAAAGTCCTTCTATTTTGGTATAATTAATTTGATCAGTCCATTGATAGGTTTCATTCAAATCTCATGAGTCTTACTGAAATTAAAGTTCGCCAAGCTCATTGCAAGGAAAAAACTTGTTTTTTATCGGATGAAGATGGACTTAGTCTAAAAATTGAACCAAATGGAAGGAAGTCTTGGAGTTATCGATATACAGATCCAAAAACCAAGAAACGCCGCCGAATTCAGTTAGGGCTTTATCCTGATTTATCCCTGAAAAAGGCACGACAAGTCAGGGATGATTTTAGAGATAATAATTTCTGTTTTGAAAATGAAACTGTTTCTAATTTAATTACTTTTCATCAGGTAGCAGAGGAGTGGCTACAGTTCAAACTTAAAAATGCATTCAATGATTTACCACGCTGTGGTGTTCTCCAGTTAGCAGAAAAATGTTTACAGCATGATATTTATCCAGTTCTTCAGGATATCCCTTTTCAAGATATTAAGCGCTATGACCTAGTTTCAATAATTAGAAAAATAGAGTCACGTCAAGTTAAAGAACCTGTCAAAAAAGCTTGTAGTTATTTGAACCAAATTTTTGACTATGCTGTAGCAATGGGCTATTGTGAATATAATATCGCGCATGGTTTAAATAAAATTGCTGTTAACAATAAAATCAAGAAGAACTATCCTTATTTAAAAGCTGAAGACATCTCAGATTTTATGCATAAATTAAAAAAGTTGGATGCACATCCCATTATTAAAAAAGCACTCATGTTTAAATTATATACTGGCGTGCGAGGGGCAGAGTTGTTAATGGCTGAACCTCATCATTTTGATATAAAAGATAAAATTTGGAGAATTCCAGCCTTACATATTAAACAGTTTCGACGTAAAGTTATCCTAGGACATGAAATTCCAGATTTTTTAGTTCCACTTTCAGATCAGGCGTTAGAGATCTTAAAAGATGCGATGCAATGGTCATTGGGTGAAAAATTCATTTTTGCTAGTCCGCGAAAGCAGGATCACCCGATTCATTTTAATACATTAAATATGGCTATACGTAAGATGGGGTATGGAAAACATCAACTTTCCTCCCATGGATTACGTTCTACCTTCAGTACTATTTTGAATGACTCAGGATTGTTCCAAGATAATTGGATTGAGGCTCAACTTTCGCATATTGATAAGAATCGTACACGTGCTAGCTATAATCATGCGGATTATTTAATTCAACGAACTGAAATGATGCAGTGGTGGGGAGATTATTTAAGTGCTGCTCAGTGAAAATTTTATATTTAGATAAGAATATTCAACTAATTGCAGGCTATTGGATAAATCAACCTGAACCGTACCGGGTTTGTCGGAGACTTTATTTAAGTTAGGCTACCTGACCTAACGGATTAATTTTATCATAGTACATTGCTTCAAAATCAACAGGTGACACATAACCCAGTGCACTATGTACACGCTCTTTATTGAACCAATCTACCCAGTTTAATGTCGCAAGTTGTACATCTGCTAAACCACGCCAATCTGCTTTTAAATATTCAATCACCTCTGTTTTGTATAAGCCATTCACCGTTTCAGCCAAAGCATTATCGTATGAATCACCAGTTGTACCGACTGAAGCTCGTAAATTTGCTGCTTCTAAACGATTGGTATAACGAATGGAAAGATATTGCACACCTCTGTCGGAATGATGAATCACATTCTTGGGTATACCTCGATCATGTAATGCTTGCTCTAATGCATCGAGCACCATATCTGTATTCATCCGTGTCGATACTTTCCATCCAACAATTGCTCGTGAGAACTCATCAATAATAAAGGCGGTATAGACCCAGCCTGAATGGGTTTGAATATACGTAAAATCAGTGACCTGAGAAACACTGTTTCGTAAGGTGGTCGGGCTGATCTGCACTAAAATTCCGTTTCACTAAGTCAGCTGCTCGTTTTTGATCATCTCGGCTACGGGTGGTTTGTTTATTCTTACCACGCCAGACACCTTGTATACCTAGCTTCTGCATCAATCGAGCAACTGTACAACGTGCGATAACATAACCTTCACGTTTCAATTGTTGCCAGACCTTACGCACACCATATCGACCTGAACTTTCTTTCCAAATTCGTTGAATTTGTTCAGCATGATACTCATCATGTAGATCTCGTTTCGCTCGATGTTCTGGATTGTCAGCGAGATCTAAAGTTCGGTAATAGGTTGAAGCTGCGATCGGTAAAATCCTACAAATCGCATCAACACCATATCGATCTTTATTGTTATGGATGAAATCCACCATTATTTGTGTGGGCGGTCGAGCTCCGCCTGGGCGAAAAAAGCGGCTGCTTTACGTAGAATCTCATTGGCGCGTTGCAGTTCTTTATTTCTTTATTTTCGCGTTCGAGTTGTTTGATACGTTCTTGGTCTGAAAGCTGCTGTACTTTAACTGGATTTTGCTGATCTAAATGCTTTTGATGCCAGGCACGAAGTGTTTCAGGAGTACAACCAATCTTAGGCGCAATTGCTGTGATTGCAGCCCAAGTAGAAGGATAATCTTTTTCAGATTCAATCAATAATTGAACCGCTCTATCTCTGATTTCAGGGGTGTATTTTAATTTTGTCATCGGGGGTAGTCTCTCAGAATATTGACTCTCCGACAAACCCGGTACGGTTCACATTACTTTCAGCGATATGGTAGTATGCCGCCAATTCTAGTTGAGTGTTGTAGTTGCGTAAGTAATTGAGCGTTAATAATAATTGATCCTCTATAGCTAAAGTATGAGGACGACCTGATTTCTTTTTAAGTGATTCTGCTTTTTCTAAAACATCGACCACTTCAGTAAAAACTGGTCGAGGTACACCAACCAAGCGCTTAAATTCAGAATCTGAAAAACGGTTTAATTTCTCATATCTCATGAAATCTATATTGAGGCATTTTTTACTTTCGCAAGAGGTCTATTATTTATCATGTTGCTTTGCTAGTTGATAGGAGTCTATGCTTTCACAATTACGTTCTATCAAATTTAACTCGATTTCACCGCATGTATTTGCAGTAGTCCAATAGAAGCCTTCCAAAGTTTGTCCTTGGTTGATTAGTCTTAAATTTCCACTACCGAAAGTCACCTTATTTTCACTATGTTTTGTCCGATAAAACTTATAAATATAGATAAAATCAGAAATTTCACTGTCTTTATTGTGGGACAAAGCTGTAATGATTGATTCAGATGCCTGATGTGAGGTGTAAGATTTGATGGTGGTTATTAAGAAAGTCTGCTTTATGAAGAAATAGATTTCAATTGGAGGAATTTTTTGTCCATTTACCTCAAAATTGCTCGTCAAATTCCCTTTCCATAATCCATGTATAATTGGCTTGCCAATAATAATACTTAAAAACTTATGCTTAATTGTAACTGTTCTAAGAAGTAAGCCTAAGATAAAAAGTGATACGGTAATGGAAGGGGTTAGAGATTGGAGTAAAGTTAGACTTCCAGCAACAAGCCAATTAACAAATTGTATTAATCCAATAAATACACCAGTAAGTCCTACAAATAAGTAAATTATTTTTGTTAGCTCATTAAATTTTAGTACTAAAAAACTCATGCACTTACCCGTTATTTAACAATTGAGTTGTTTTTAAAAACTTTTATAGTCTTATTGGCACTGATCAGGCCTACACAAAATATTCCTTGAATACTCGATGTTAAGTAAGCTGTCATCTCACGAGCACCGCAAGGAATGATATTTTCAATATTCATATATGCTACAGACTCTAACGGAGGGGAGATGAATTGAGAAATATGGGTTAATTTTTTAGAGTTAATATCATAGAAATGAAATCCATCATGGTAGGCTGAAGAATAAGTAGATATTCTCAGTAAGGTTTCATTAATATTTTTTAAATCAAAATCGGTAAAAAATTGTTCTTTATGTAAGCTTATATAGGGAAGGTGACTTAAATCCTCATAACAAACTATCGCTAAGCCTGAAAAATCTTCTTTACATTTTTTACATATTTCTTTAAGTGAGTTATGTATGAGTCGATCGACTGAATGTGTCACTAGATATACCTAAATTAAATTATAAAAAATATATTGTTACTAAATTTTATTTGTTATAAGAGTAAAACTCCATCTTAATTTTTAGAAATATATTACTCAATATAATAGCAGTGCATATAAGTAGCTCTTGCAAACAAAAAGGCTTTGTTGCATAAATACCTAAGAATATGATTTTATTAAATTTATTCTTAGGTTGAAATTTGCGCAAACCTTTAAAAATCAGTACCTTGCAAAATGTTTATGCAACAAAACCAACAAAAATATAAATTTTTTCTCTGTACACGACAAATTTCACAGAACCCTTATCCTATCAGGATTCTGCTTTCTTAAAATTGCCAAAATTTCCTTAAACTCTTCTTTTTTCCCAAAACCAATTAAACGCTGAATCGCCATTTGAACATAGTCTAAACCATAGCGAAATAAACTCATTGAGAGTCGTCCATGCTTCTTTATTTTTATCGCTTTTTTTTGATTATGTTGCCATTCACCCGTTAAGTAACACCAACAGAAGCTTATAGCTAACACCGCAATCAATTTTTTCACTCGTCTAGGGTCTGTCAAGCGCGTATTTTCAAGATTAAACCCGCGTCCTTTGAGACAACTGAATAAGGTTTCAATTTCCCAGCGTAATGCATAATCCTGAATAGCATTGGCATTAAACTGAGGAGAAACGACGAGTAAAAGCTCTCCATTTTCTAACTGTAGTGCACTTATATATAGTTTCACCCGACCAACCAAAATCCGTCGTTTACGACATTCAATTTGACCAACTTTAAGATGGCGAAATAAATCACTAATTTTATGATTCTTTCCTAAATGATTGGTGACAATGAAGTTTTTTTAACACGAATGCAGAAGTTGATGTCTTGTTCAATTAACCATGTAAACCACTGCTCACCGATAAACTCTCTGTCTGCGAACACATTCACAATACGGTCTTTACCAAAAATGGCTATAAAGCGTTGAATCAAAGCAATACGCTCTTTCGTATCTGAATTTCCACGTTTATTAAGCAATGTCCAAAGGATAGGTATCGCTATTCCACGATAAACGATTGCGAGCATCAGGATATTAATATTTCGTTTTCCCCATTTCCAATTGGTTCTATCTAAAGTCAGTTGCACTTGGTCGAATGAAAACATATTGAAAATCAACTGAGAAATTTGACGATAATCAAAATACTGACCTGCAAAGAAGCGCTGCATACGTCGATAAAATGATTGTGGTAAACACTTGATGGGCAAGGCTTTAGATGCAGAAGAAAGATTACATGTTTGCTTTAAAATAATCACAAGCATGATGAGCGCAAAGCACTTTAAATGTGACTTGTTCCATTTTAGAGATTTGTTTAAGATAAGATATAACTCATTGAGATGTGTCATAGTATTCGTCGTTAGAAAACAATTATTGTGACATTATTTCAATGAGTTATCTATTTTTGTCGTGTACAGAGATTATTATAGAAGCCCCCATGAATAAATCGCTCATCATTTTCGGCATCGTCAACATAACCTCGGACAGTTTCTCCGATGGAGGCCGGTATCTGGCGCCAGACGCAGCCATTGCGCAGGCGCGTAAGCTGATGGCCGAGGGGGCAGATGTGATCGACCTCGGTCCGGCATCCAGCAATCCCGACGCCGCGCCTGTTTCGTCCGACACAGAAATCGCGCGTATCGCGCCGGTGCTGGACGCGCTCAAGGCAGATGGCATTCCCGTCTCGCTCGACAGTTATCAACCCGCGACGCAAGCCTATGCCTTGTCGCGTGGTGTGGCCTATCTCAATGATATTCGCGGTTTTCCAGACGCTGCGTTCTATCCGCAATTGGCGAAATCATCTGCCAAACTCGTCGTTATGCATTCGGTGCAAGACGGGCAGGCAGATCGGCGCGAGGCACCCGCTGGCGACATCATGGATCACATTGCGGCGTTCTTTGACGCGCGCATCGCGGCGCTGACGGGTGCCGGTATCAAACGCAACCGCCTTGTCCTTGATCCCGGCATGGGGTTTTTTCTGGGGGCTGCTCCCGAAACCTCGCTCTCGGTGCTGGCGCGGTTCGATGAATTGCGGCTGCGCTTCGATTTGCCGGTGCTTCTGTCTGTTTCGCGCAAATCCTTTCTGCGCGCGCTCACAGGCCGTGGTCCGGGGGATGTCGGGGCCGCGACACTCGCTGCAGAGCTTGCCGCCGCCGCAGGTGGAGCTGACTTCATCCGCACACACGAGCCGCGCCCCTTGCGCGACGGGCTGGCGGTATTGGCGGCGCTGAAAGAAACCGCAAGAATTCGTTAACTGCACATTCGGGATATTTCTCTATATTCGCGGTTCAGCAGGCATGTCCCCTTTGAGGGCGACCCGACGACAGGATAATCGACCTTATGGTGCGCAAATATTTCGGCACAGACGGTATTCGTGGCAAAGCCAACGAAGGCGCGATGACGGCGGAAACCGCCTTGCGCGTCGGCATGGCGGCTGGCCGTGTCTTTCGTCGCGGTGACCACCGCCATCGTGTCGTGATCGGCAAGGATACGCGCCTGTCGGGCTATATGCTTGAACCCGCGCTCACAGCCGGTTTCACCTCGATGGGCATGGACGTATTCCTTTTTGGCCCGCTGCCGACAACGTAATAGGAAGAATAAACGCCCTTTTCACCCAAGTCCAAATTAATTTGCCGATTCCATAATCAGGGTGTATTACAATTCCATAGAGTTTTTCAATCCAGGTGGTTTAGCTGATAACTTAACGATTGATCAGCTTCTTCGTGAAGATTACTCGCCATGGGCGCGCAATAAAAGGATATCTGCCACGTTCAAAGAAGCGCATTTTATTGAAAAATATGGGTCAGGCATCAAACGAATCCAAGAAGGCTTCGCATCCTATGGTCTGCGTCCCCCTGTCTTTGAAAATTTCCAGCACGGTTTTCGAGTTATTGTCTCATCAAAGCTACTTTTCGAATCTAATGAGGGAGTAAGTGAGGGAGTAAATCTACTATTTAATCAGATAAGAACTAATCCAGGAAAGCGTGCACCATTTTTAGTAAACGAGCTATTAGTTCCTGTCAAGATAGTAGAGCGGTGGCTCAAAATCTTAAGAGATGATCATAAAATCGAGTTTCGAGGAGCTCCTAAAAGTGGAGGATACTGGCTAAAATAGAAATCAATGATACTCTTAAGTGGCACCAATCGAACTCCTATTTTAGCATTTAAAAAAGTATCCTCACATCATTTTATTGAACAATACCTAAGGCTGCTCTGGCGGCATTGATATGATTATCGTCGTTGCACTCTACCGCAAAAGCGCCATATGCTAATGGAGCTGCAGCAGCCCTCTCTATAGATTGTTCGTAGAGCCTATCCCATATCGTTCCGCCTTGTTTAGCATACTCCGTTATCAAACTCTTCAGGCTATCCTCTCCAAAAACCGATACGTGACCAGAAAAGTCCAGTGCAGGATCACCCATATGCGCAGTAGACCAATCTATGATACCAGAGGTCTTACCTTCCTTCGAGGTTAAGACATGCCCTGCATAGAGATCGCCATGGATGAAACAAGTGAATTCAGGCCACAAAGGGTCATTGTCCAACCATCTACGGTATCTGTTTTCCAACGGCTCGCTGATACCTATCTCAGATTTCACCAAGTGGATACGGTCAGCTATTTCGGTCCTCAATTCACTTGGAGTCATTATTTTCAAGTTGCTCTTTCTCACATCGTCAGCTGTAATACGATGTAATTCGGCCAATGATTTTGCCAGAGACTCCACATAAGCTATGCTATCGCGATCTATGTTCCAAGAAACCTCATGTGTTATCGCATCGAATGTCAGAGCAGGCGCATCCTCCAGTAAAGGGTAGGCTATTAGGCGCTCCGATACAATTTTCCAATCAGGGACATTGATCGACAGGTTTCTTTTGGCTAAATCCAATATTCTACTTTCATTTTCGATTTGTTCAAGCATATCGCTTCTTCGAGGTATACGGAGTACCCAGTTCTCACCGTTTACTTCCTTTACAAAGGCAACTCTAAAGTCGATGCCCATCTCATTGACGCTCATCTCTTCCGAAATTCTCAGCCCATGCTCTAGGGCTAATGTTTGCATATCTTCGATTGTCATTTCTATACTGTTTTCTTTTATTAAATTGGTACCAGTTCCCCCGACAGGACATTCTGAATGTCATATACAGGTGTAACACTTTACCCATATTCTTTTCGTATGGATAACACTTCCCATCAGGGAACAAAAATCTGATACATGAATTAATTGTGAGACAGTAGACCTACTGTCGCATTGAAGCCATCTCGGCGACTATTTGATTAGGAAAACCAAGGCTTTGCCATCATAGCCTTATCATAGAAGTATAACATAGTTGTAAAGATAGAAAATTATTTTTTATTCATCCATGATGTTATTATTTTATAATAACATCATCTAAACATGTCCTGTCGCTCTTTTGTGCTGTGATATTTCATACCTATTAACTGCTTTCGTTTGAATTATACGACGTTCTACTCACAATAGGGCAAGGGTTACTCATTCCGTAGGATGCGGTTCACGTATAGGAAGAATAAACGCCCTTTTCACCCAAGTCCAACAGCTTTGGACCGCAGTTGACTCTTTCGACACCCCTGCGATGCAACCCAATCCGGCTGACGGGGAGCCAGCAACGCTGAAAATTTAC
>NZ_VOYL01000069.1:0-8999 GCF_013420295.1 Acinetobacter sp. YH01018 | reverse complement strand
CTTCTTGGGTAAGATGAGTGTAGTTCATGATGCAACTTTGACTTTGGTCGGTCGGAAGCAAAATACTAGCTCATCTTGCTTCCTTCCAATAATTTAATCTCTGTTGCACTTCATTTGAGAATCTAAGATACATAAAATTAATTCAAAGAAAGGTTGTCTTTGGTCCAGCAACAGTAAAGATATGTAATTATCATTTTGATGAGTAAATAAAAAAGCCACCTAAAGGTGGCTTTTTTATATTCAGCAGAGCTGAAACAACAATTAACCTAGTTTCTTAGAAACATAGTCAATAGCTGATTGAACAGTTGTGATTTCGTTAGAATCTTCATCAGGGATAGTGATGTCAAAATCATTTTCGAAAGACATAACAAGCTCAACTAAGTCCAAAGAGTCAGCACCTAAGTCATCCATAAAAGATGCTTCGTTTTTGATTTCTTCAGCTTTAAGACCAAGTTGTTCTGCAACCGCTTGTTTGATACGTAGTTCGATATCGCTCACAGGAATTCTCCTCATTGCTTGTGGCGTTTTTAATGCCGTTAGTTTAATTGAATATCTTATTTTTGCAAAGTTTATACTTGAGCTTAGCTCATGTATAAACCGCCATTTACATGTAAAACAGTACCAGTGATATAGCTTGCTTTATCGCTTGCTAAAAAACTCACGGCATTTGCGATATCTTGTGGATCACCTAAACGGTTTAATGCCACTTGATCACTCATTTTTTTACGAATGTCTTCGCTTAATTGATCCGTCATTTCTGTTGCAATAAAGCCAGGTGCCACAGCATTCACGGTAATTTGGCGGCTGCCCATTTCTTTTGCAAGACTTCGACCAAACGCTTCGATGCCTGCTTTGGCAGCAGAATAGTTGGCCTGCCCCGGGTTTGCAAAGTGTGCTACAACAGAACTGATATTAATAATGCGGCCAAAACGTGCTTTAGTCATGCCCTTTAAGACACGCTTAGACAGACGGTATACTGCCTTCAAATGAATATTGAGAATATCGTCCCAATCATCTTCAGACATACGCAGTAACAAATTATCTTTGGTAATGCCAGCATTATTCACTAATACAAGAACTGGACCATATTTTTGTTCAATATCTGTAACTAGTGCATCAATGGCTGCCGCATCACGTACATCCAGTACTGCACCCGCACCATTTTCAGCAAAACTTGCAGATAATTTTTCTGCGCCCGCTTCTGAAGTGGCGGTTCCCACTACAAAATAACCGTCTTGAATCAATTGCTGAGCGATGGCTGCACCAATCCCTCTGCTCGCGCCTGTCACTAATGCGACTTTGCGTTCCTGTGTCATGCAATTTTTCCTTCAGCCACTAAAATGGCGTTTAGCGCATCTTCCATACGACTGTTACTGTCGACTGGGAATGCTTTTTCGATATTTGGTAAACGCTTCGCAAGATTAGCCAATACATTACCTGGACCACATTCAACCACATACTGCACTCCTTGATCTTGAAGGAACTGCATGGTCTTGGTCCATTGCACAGATTGATACAATTGTGCAGTCAATGCCTGACGTAATCCTGCTACTTCTGTCGCGATTTCCGCGTTGACATTTTGTATTACAGGAAGGCTAGGCAGCTCAATGGCAGTATGTTCCAAAGCTTGTGCAAATTTGTCAGCCGCCGGTTTCATCAGCGAACAGTGCGATGGAACAGAAACAGGTAAGGCAATGGCTTTACCGCCATTTTCTTTTGCCAACTCCATGACCGCTTCGACCATGGTCTTATCACCTGCAATCACCACTTGGCCCTGAGCATTATAGTTGGCAGCTTCTACTGAACCACGCCCCTGAATATTGACCTGTTCGCATAATTCAATCACTTTGGCATCATCCAGACCCAGAATAGCCGCCATTGCACCTTGACCCTGTGGTACTGCATCTTGCATTAATTTGCCGCGCAAATTCACCAGCTTAACCGCATCACCCAGTGACATCGCTCCGGCAGCAACCAATGCGCTGTATTCACCCAGTGAGTGTCCTGCAAGATATTTTGGCGCCACTCCACCCAACTCTAGCCACACACGCCAAAGTGCAATACTTGCGGTGAGCAGTACCGGCTGGGTAAATTCAGTCTGATTTAAACCTTCGCCGCTTTGTGCAATGTGCCAGAGGTCAAAACCCACGGCTGCCGATGCTTCTGCAAAAGTTTCTGTCACGCTACTAAACTGTTCAGCCAATTCTGCGAGCATACCGACTTTTTGTGAGCCTTGACCCGGAAATACAAATGCTGTTTTCGTTGCTTGAGCAACTTGCTCGAGTTGTTTAGCAGACATAAAAAAATCCTGTAATGAAGTGATATTGTTATTCAACAATCGGTTAAATAACCAACATACACTTATGTAAGCTTATTTACGGAACGGAATTTAACACTTAATTTTTGTTTTGGTAATTGCCAAATACAACAAAAAGACGCCATAAAAAAAGGGAGCTTAACGCTCCCATTTTTTCTACTAAGCTTGACGCTTAATACATCATCAATTATTCAGCAGATGCTTTAGCGAATAATTGGCGACCACGGTAGATACCATCTTTAGATACGTGGTGACGACGGTGAGTCTCGCCAGTAGCTTGGTCTACAGTTAATGCATTCTCGGTTAAAGCGTCATGTGAACGGCGCATGTCACGGCGAGAGCGACTTTTACGGTTTTGCTGAACGGCCATGATGGCTCCTTACAAAGATCGAAAAAATGGATCAGAACAAATTCAGTTGTCTTATACTTAACAGTATAACACAAAAATTAGTTAAGTTTACCCTTCAAACTTGCCAAAACACCAAACGGGTTATCCCGTTTTTCTTCGACAATGTCATCAATGGCAGGTTGATGCTTATGCTCACAAACGTCATGCTTAGGAGACAAAGGCAACAACAATAACAATTCATCTTCTATCAGAGAAAGTAAATCAGCCGTCGCAGGCGCATCATAGCTGCCTTTTGTCGTTGCTTCACTCTCACCTAAGACGATGAAATCAGCATCCTCATCCAAGCGCTCTATCAGTGATTCATCATCCACAAGCGCTAAATGAAAGTCTGAAACGAGAGAAATTTCAACAGGATTCAGACAACGCTGACATTCCATTGGTACTTTCGTTTCAACATGACCATCTAACCATACGATACGATGATACGCATCCATTGATAGCTTACAGTCTATGTTAATCAATTGATCATCAATTGATCCAACAGCTTCACGGGAAATACGAACAAAGCGAGACAATGGCAGTGTACCTGACCATGTAAAGCCCTGTTCAGCCCATTTAAACGGCTCAATCTGTGCCGGAAAGGTATTTGCTGACATAATTAAGGCGGCAATTCTACAAATTCATCGGTACTCTGTCAAAGATTAAGATACAATTTTGTACTTATTTAGACAGATCAATTGGGTAATACAAGTCATGCATCAGTTGCAGCCGCAACCTGAAGTCACCACTTCATTACAGTTAACTACTTATTCAACCTCAAGTTCTGCTGTTTCTATCGACCCTGTGCAACGCTCACCCTGGGCCAGTTTGCAAACTGAAGTTCAACAAGTTGATTGGCTTATACTACACTTTAATCACTGGTTTTCCCACTTAAATGTGTGTTTGGTCAAAGGCGATTTTGAACCTGAATATTTTCCGGCAACCGAAGATGCGCCTGCCCGCATTCAATTTGCCCATGGTTTCTTTAATAGTGCCTTGCATGAAATCAGTCACTGGACTATTGCGGGTGAGCAAAGACGCTTGCTCCCCGACCTGGGTTACTGGTATGCCCCAGATGGTCGCACGGCAGAACAGCAGGCTTTATTTGAGCAGGTCGAAATCAAGCCTCAAGCGATTGAATGGATGTTTGCACAAGCTTTTGGTCGTAAATTCCGTGTATCTCTGGATAACCTGACTGGTGACGGCGGTGACGGCAGCACCTTTAAAGATAATGTCTTTGCTCAAGTACAACGTTATTTTTCCGGTGAAGCCAAGTTGCCACGTGATGCTGCACATTTTATTGCCTGTATCTGTGCCTGTACCCGGGGTGGCAAAACATTACAAAGTGACGAGTTTCAACGTGACATGCTGGATTAATTTACACAAAATCATCAAAGCCTGATTGCAAGACTTTGTAAATTCAACAGATAATGACTAATAGTAAGTCGGGGGAGAAAATAAATATGCTGCATTTAAGAATACATCCTGATAATCCTCAACCACGTTTGATCAGCCAGGCAGTAGAACGTATTCGTGCCGGTGATGTGGTGGTTTACCCGACCGATGCGGCCTATGCCATTGGCTGCCAGATCGGCAATAAAAATGCCATGGAACGGATTGCGCAGATTCGTGGTCTCGGTCTAAAGCATCAATATGCCATTCTTTGTTGTGACTTATCCGACATTGCCACCTATGCCAAAGTCGACAATGCCATGTATCGTCTGCTGAAAAACAATACCCCGGCAATCACCACTTTTATTCTGCCGGCGACCAGTGAAGTGCCTAAACGCTTGATGCACCCGAAAAAGAAAACCATTGGTTTACGCGTACCAAGCAACCGTGTGTGCCAAATGTTGCTTAAGGAATTGGGTGAGCCATTGTTAACCAGCACCCTGATTCTTCCCGGTCAGGATGAACCTTTAGATGACCCTTATGACATTGAGCAACAACTGGAAAAGCGTATTGATGTATTTATTGATAGCGGATTCGGCACCTTAAGCACCACCAGTGTTGTAGATTTATCCGGTGACAATCCTGAAGTGATCCGTCGTGGTGTAGGTGATGTCAGCGCTTTTGAATAAGCACGGTTAAGATTAAAGGGAATGTTCAGGATCAAGGAGTAGTGCGAGAATGGATCTGTTTTATGTGCTGCTCAACTATCATGATTTTGAGGTAAATAGCCGCATTTATGCGGAAATGCCCTGGACACTTGAGTCTAAAGTGAAAATTATGAAGGCAGATGCTGAGCAACCCCCTTCTGCGATGATCGACAACACCTATGCATTTTTCCTGGAAGTTGCCGTTATTCACAAATTATCCAGCCTCGATCAAACTCAAAATTTATGCATCCGAGACAGTGCGCAACAGATCATCGAATTTGCGCTCAAGTTATCGACATCCACCGCAACAGATCATTAAACACAGTAAAGTTAAAGAACATCACGCAAGCGCATTTTTTGTTGCCCATTCTGATCAAAATTATCTGCCCTTAACCAGGCCAGATAGGCTTTTTCCAGCTCAGGCCACTCTTGATCCAGAATTGAAAACCAGGCGGTATTGCGGTTACGACCTTTGGCAATACGGTCTTGGCGAAAAGTGCCTTCATAATGAAAGCCAAAGCGCAAGGCTGCGCGTTTAGAGGGCAGATTTAAGTCATCACACTTCCATTCCACACGGCGAAAACCCTGCTCAAAACACGCCTTTAATAATAAATAGATGACTTCTGTCGATGCTGTAGACTGTTTCAGTTGATGTGAAAAATAAACATTGCCGATTTCAATAACCTGATCGGCGGAACGCTGGTTCAGCAAGCCTACCCATCCTACAATTGCATGATTGGCTTCTACCAGATAATGAACTGAATTTTTGAAATTAAAGTTATTTTCAAGAGCAGTTTGCAATTCCGCTGCATTTTCAAAACCCGAATAAGGTAAATAAGTCCAGCAGCTGCGATCTATTTCACCATTTACACATTGCCAAACTTGCTTCAGCTGATCTTCACTCATGGTTGCTGAAGATAAGACATGCAGGGTGGCATATTTACCATAAAGGGTATCGGCTAAAAAATGGGTCGGCAAAGGATGAGATACGGGAACTCCAATAAACTGCCCATATTCATTTTCTTGTACTTTTTCATGATCTTTCATGACATCGGGGATCTCTTTTTTATTGGCATTCATATTGCCGAAAAATTTTGCTTTATTCTATATTCAGAATCTTCTTTTATTCTATTCACAATATGAGGCCTAATGCTATGCCCCATTTTTTCATACAAATCCAAAATCCAATCGGTTCGGTCAAAAAAATTAAAACCATACTCCCCTATGCATTTCACCTCATCAAGCCAGTTAAAAACCTTACTGAATTTCAGGTTTTTTTGTATTTGTTGACTTAACTAATTTATTTGAAGTCAAATTTCCATTACACTAGCACTTACTAATTTACGTGCTTTTTCTTTCGATGCGAGATCGAGGCAAAAGCATCATCCTGCATGCCTTTGAAAATTCGCGTGGCCTAAAACTGCAATGAATCAACCTATCCATAATCCTATGGAGCCAAGCTCACATATCCGTGTTATGGATGAGTGGCAAGATACGATTCCAGAGGATTTATATATTCCTCCTGCTGCATTTGAAATTCTGCTAGAGCATTTCGAAGGTCCACTCGACTTCCTGATTTACCTGATTCAAAAAAACGGTTTTGACTTATTACAACTGGATATCGCTCCCATTGCCGCGCAGTATCTATCTTATATGGATGCCATGAAGTCGCTGAATATTGAGCTGACGGCAGATTATATGGTGATGGCTGCCTTATTGGCCGATCTTAAATCACGACTGCTGTTGCCAAAACCGAGCACAAGTGTTGTCGTTGAAAAAGATCCCAAACAGCAACTGATTGACCGGCTGGAAACCTATTTACGGGTCAAACAGGCGGCGGAACGTTTAGGACACATGTCTGTTCTGGAACGCGATACCTTCCCGGCCAATATTAGTCTGGGTCAGGTGGTGCAAATCAATGAAGGTTATGATGTCAGCCAGTTACGTGATGCGCTGTTTTGCGTATTCAATCGCCCAGAACCGGTTACCCATCAAATTCAGCAAGAACCGGTGTTGCTTGAAGAACGCATCGCCTTTATTGAAAGCCGTTTACAGTCCGGTGAAGTGCTGCATTTTGAAGCCCTGCTTAAACCCAGCCAGGGGCGCATGGGCATGGTGGTTACATTTATGGCCATTTTAGAACTCACACGGCAACAAAAAGTAGCTATTATTGCCAGCGGTATTGAAGCACCACTTGCAATTCAAGGAGTAGCTGCATAATGGATCATCAAGCAACATCTCTATCTGTTGCCGAGAATCAACATGAAGTGCTGATGCAACTGGAAGCCATTATTTTTGCCAGTGAAACAGCTGTTTCGCTTGCACGTTTGAAAGAAGCATTCCAAAATCAATATAATAAACAGGAATTGCGTCAGTTGTTACAACAGCTTGCCATGCTACAACATGGTAGATCGATTGAACTGGTAGAAACCGCACAAGGGTTCCGTTTCCAGGTTCGGGCTAAATATCGCAATATCATTACCCAGGTGTGGCCGGAACGACCAACTCGTTTATCACCCACCCTGCTCGAAACCCTTGCTGTGATTGCTTATCACCAACCAGTAACCCGGGCAGATATTGAACAGATTCGTGGAGTTTCAAACAATAGTCAGATCTTAAGATCATTGTTTGACTGGAACTGGATTAAAGAATCCGGCTTCAGAGAACTACCGGGAAGACCCGCGTTGTTAGTTACAACGCCACAATTTTTAAATGCTTTTGGTCTGACATCTTTAGGCCAATTGCCTCCCCTGCAGGATGCCAAGGAAGCTTTTATGACGCTCGATGCTCACGCAGCGAAGTCATAGATAGGTGAACTGTTGATGATAATTTCTAAGGTTATGCTGTCATGAGTGAAAAATTACAAAAGGTGCTTGCACGCGTAGGTTTGGGTTCTCGCCGTTATATGGAAGAAGTCATTGCCGCTGGTCGTGTCAGTATCAATGGACGTGTTGCCCAAGTGGGTGAACGCATTGAACCAGGTGATGAGCTTCGCATCGATGGTCGTAAAGTCCAATTCCAGATTGAAGACGAAATCCGTCGTCGCGTTCTGATTTACTACAAACCCGAAGGTGAAATTTGCTCACGCAATGATCCTGAACAACGTCCTACCGTTTTTGAACAACTGCCTGCAATTGCCAATGATCGCTGGGTGATGGTCGGCCGTCTGGATATTAACTCAACCGGTCTTTTACTGTTCACGAATGATGGTGAATTGGCTAACCGCCTCATGCATCCATCAAATGAAATTGAACGTGAATATGCAGTTCGTGTGATGGGTGAAGTGACACCACAAATCAAAAACAACATGCTTCAGGGCGTGGTTTTAGATGATGGTCCGGCGAAATTCGAATCCTTCTCTGAAATTGGTGGTGACGGCATCAACCGCTGGTATCAGGTGGTGGTTAAAGAAGGTCGTAACCGCGAAGTGCGCCGTATTTTTGAATCACAAGGTTTAAAAGTCAGCCGCCTGCTGCGTACCCGTTATGGTACTGTGATTTTACCGCGTGAACTTCGTACCGGCCGCTGGATGGAGCTGGATAAAGCCGATATCGACAACCTGACCAAATCTGTAGAGTTGAAGCCACGTCAAGGTACAGGCCTGTTTGGTATGGCAAAACGTCGTACTGAACGTATGCAAGAAAAACCAATGGCAGCACGTCGTGGCGGTTATTTGCGTCAGCAACGCCGTGATAGCGAAGAAGGTGAAAACCAAAGCCCAATGACCTATGCACAGCGTGATCGTCGTGAAAACCAGAATGGTCATGCACAACGTCGTGACAATACTGGCAATCTTTATGCACGTCGTGACGGCAATAATGGCAATGGTTTTGCCCAACGTGGTGAACGTCGTCAGGATGGCAATCCAAACACTTACGCTCAACGTGAACCACGTCAAGGCAACAGCTATGCACAGCGTGAAAACCGCCCTGAAAACTTTGGCAATCAAGCGACATATGGCCAGCGTGAACGTCGTGATGAAAATGCACCACGTAAACCATTTGGCAACAAAAACTTTAAGAAGTTTTAATTTTTAATAGCTTTTATTGTCAATCAAAAGCCACTCGGTTTGATCTGACCCCAGAAAGTTAGACGGTTTGATTAAGCAGCTTTTAAGGACTGACTCCTGTACTCTACAGGACTCAGTCCTTTTAATTTAACCTTGATTCGTTCATGGTTATAATAGTGAATATAT
>NZ_VOYL01000068.1:0-9167 GCF_013420295.1 Acinetobacter sp. YH01018 | reverse complement strand
AAATGGACAATGCCGGTGACAAACTGGGGGCAAACCATCACACAGTTATCGATTTACTTTGAAGGCAGGCTCGATGATATAATTAAACTCTAGCCAATTCGGCTGACACAGAATTTTGAACGCTCTCATTTATGCCGATTTTCACTGTCATATTGCAGCCTCTTATCTAAGTGTAGGATCGCGAGCTTATTTGACCTCTGTCACCACACGTAGTGGTGACAACCTAATTTAAAATTTTAAAAATTACTCTTGGGTACTATCTTAGTACAGTTATTTATTTTTGATTTTAAACTCAATCCTAATCACCAGACCGCCAATGGCATCTGCCCGGCGGGACTCAATTTTTCCGTGGTATAGATCGACAATTTGCTTAACAATCGATAAGCCTAGACCACTGCCAATAACTGTACTGTTCTGATTCACTCTATAAAATCTTTGAAAAATCAGAGGTATTTGTGCTTCATCCAAACCGATTCCATTGTCCTCAATCTGCACAAAACTATAATTTTCAACACAGCCACAACTAATTTTAATGAGACACGGACGTTCCTGGCTACGATAGATAATGGCATTTTCTAAAAGATTACGGAGCATAATTTCCAATTGATCCATTTGTGCCATGACCAGGGCTGACTCCAGTTGTAGCTGTAAGTCAATCTTTGCCTGACGAAGCTGAAAATCCATCATCGCAAGGGTACTTTGAATCATATTAACCAGATCAACCGGGCCTTGAATTTGTTGACCATTGGGTTCTATCCGGGCCAAGGTCAGTAACTGCGTGATCATTCGTGAGGCCTTATCAATGCCAATGATAATGTCCTCTGCTGCTTCTCGTGCCTCCTCAGTAGAACGTGCACTCTGCAAAACTTGTGCATGCAAACGGATCGCCGCCAAAGGTGTACGTAACTCATGGGCTGCATTTGAGGTAAAACGTTTTTCACGTTGCATGCTTTCTGCAACTTCACTCAATAATGTATTTAATGACTTCACCAAAGGTTCGATTTCTTTGGGCACGACAGGGTTGATGGGTTTTAAATGTTCAATCGACTGCTTTTCCAGATTTTGACTGATACTGAATACAGTGGACAAATTGCTACGTACGGTCTGCAAAATCAGCCAGGACAATAATGGTAAAAAAAATGCTGAAACCACTATTAAAAATAGTAGCATATCTCTCTGGATATCCTGACGGATGGTCCAGACCTGTGCAATTTGTACTTGTATAGTGTGAGTGCTGTCCCAAACCGAATAACTGCGATAGGTTTGATTGTGAATTTTAATCCAGCCAAAGTTGGCTTGCTGAACAAAGGGGTGTGTGTCCACGCCAACCGAACGATAAATCAACTTGCCATTACGATGCCAAATCTGAAATATAATCTGATTATAATGCTCACCTTGAGCTTTCTCGATGACAGTATGGTCAGGGATTCGCCCTTCCAGTGAACTTGAAGTGGTCGAGAGTAAAGCATGGGCGGTTTCGACCAGTGATTTATCAAAGATATTGTTCGCCGTGCGCTGCATTCCCCAGTAGATACAGCCTAGACTACCCACCCAGACAGTGGCGGTGATAACCAGTAAAATCAATGAGAGACGCCGGGTCAATGAATAACTGCGGATGAAATTGGCCATCAATAATTTTCATCCATAATATAGCCAAAACCCTGTACTGTACGGACAATGTTTTTTCCAAGCTTGCGCCGTAAATTATGAATATAGACCTGGATCACATTGCTGCTTACATCCGCATCATAGGCATAAAATGAGTTTTCTATGCTCTCCCGTGAAATAATCCGGCCACGGTTAAGAATAAAGAGTTCCAGCAAGTGAAATTCTTTCTGAGTTAATTCAACTTCAGTTTGATCTCTCAGTACCTGTTTGGTCGCTTTATTAACTGCAATATTGCCAATCTGAATCAAATCACTCACTTCACCTGAAATACGGCGCAATACCGCTTGAATCCGTGCAATGACTTCATACAAATCATATGGCTTAACTACAAAATCATCTGCTCCTGCATCCAAACCTGAAATACGCTCCTGAATTTTATCCTGAGCAGTCAGAATAATAACGCCTACTTTATTCTTTTTACGGCGCAGTGACTTTAAAACTTCCAATCCATTCCGGTCTGGCAAACCTAAATCAAGCAAAATAAACTGATAATCATAACTCGCCAAAAAATGATAGGCTTGCTCTGCTGTGGTGGCGATATCGACCACAAAATTTGCATGATCTAAGCCCCGTGCTGTCGCCTTAGCCAGTAAGGCATCGTCTTCAACTAACAATATTCTCACGTCTGAGCTACCTTCTCATTCTGCTACTTATAAGCCTATATTTATTTCTGTGAAAGCGGCAGGTACTCTGGCCCAAGAAAGACAGAACACCAACCGAATAATGATCATACAAGGCATTGATATATCAGCACTCTACTATTTTACTCTGCCTGATGATCCTCATGTAAAGGCCATAACTGATGCGAATTCAGCAATAGTAAACTCAAGCTTTCTGCATAATCAATTTTGGCTTGATCAATTCGACCGCGCGCATCAACCAGTTGCTGTGAATGAAGTAACAGTTCATTTAAACTCAATTCACCAAGCTTATATGCTTTTTGCATCAATCCATGTTGTTGCTGTAACTGTGCCAAATTCTGTTGAGCCTGCTCACTCCGTACAGTTGCCGACTCCATCTGCGTAAACCAGTATTGCGTTTCCTGACGCAAACGGTTTTCTACTCGTCCGATCTCAAAATTGGCCTTTTGAGCTTCCGCCATGGCCATACCAGAAGCTATACGCACTTGCCGACTGGCGAGTGGAATTGAAACGCTCACACTCATCAAGTTTTCAACGCCAGACTGTTCACGACTATAGCCCACTCCGACCGTAGGATTAGGTACCCGATTGAGTTGCTCTCTTTTGACTAATGCATCTTGCTGTGCTGCCTGTGTTTTAACCAGCTCAAGCTCATGGTTGGCAGACAAAACCTGCTGTATCCATTCAGTCTGTGTATATTCGAGTGGTCGAATTTTGATGACATCACTGCTCCAGTGTTCTGGAATATTTCCCTGATAATCACGTGACAATAACTGCTGTGCTTGATAGTAAGCTGTTTTAGCCTGCATATATTGCTCTTCGATTTGCCGCGATTCATTGCTAAGTAGCATCAGTTCCAGTCGTGGGGCATCTCCAGCACGAATACGCTGCTGGGTCATTTGCATATAGTGCTGTATTCTTGCTTGCTGTTCCTCTAAACGCGTCAATTGCAAAGCACTGCGCATATATGCAAACCACTGATTTAGCAAATTTTTGGCAACTTCATGTTTGGCATCTTCATATTTTAATTCCGCAATACTCATCCCTCGTTGCGCCAAATCCTGATCCAGCTCGTATTTGCCAGGCAAACGAATCTGCTTTTCAATACCAAAGCTCGGCTCATAACTATTGGACTTTGTTTGACCATCCTGGGCGTTGCTGTTACGAAGCTGCATGCCTGCACGCACGGTCCAGGGATGGCCCAGTTTTAGCCCCTGTCCTGCAAAATTGGCATAGTCCTGGTCCGAAACTGCCGATCGAACAGTTGGATGCTGTAACAAGCTCTGTTTGACCGCATCGAGTTGCGGCAAGACTTGATCCAAAGCGGGTTCCGCGGATACGACAGAAGTCATCATCACACAACAGCCCAAGCCCAGTAAACGTAAGGCTTTACCCAGCAAACGGGGTTGAGTCGCTATCTCTGGTTTCATTCGTTCACTTCTCCTTGACCAGCATAACCCGATGTTATGGTTGGTAATACCCAATAGAAACAGTCACTTGATTTAAATTTCTTTTGGATATGGGCTAAAACTAAAGGTACAGTTGCGAGGGGTAAAATCAACAGAATCAAATTACGCTCAGTTGCACCCCGAATTTTTTCTTGAATGTTGCGATAATGTTGGCGGCTGCCGAAACCTTGTGCCGGGATACAGGTACATCCTGTCACAATCTCGGGAATAAGCCATAAATGGCTCATTAATTCTTCCGCAATATCACTGGAGATGTTGATAGAGAGTTGGCACATTTCAGACATGAGTATCTCGCACTAAACCAAATTGTTTGAACAAGTTAGGAAGTAAAATCAGCGTCAGTAAGGTGCAGGAAATTAATCCCCCAATCACCACGATCGCCAATGGACGCTGAATTTCAGCACCTGGCCCAGTGGTAAAGAGCAAGGGAATTAAACCCAAAGCCGCGATACTTGCAGTCATCATTACTGGACGTAAACGTCGCATCGCCCCCTCACGAACCACTTCTTCAATTGCAACGCCGCGTGAAATGAGCTGGTTAAAATAACCGATCATCACCAAACCATTCAGTACGGCAATCCCCATTAATGCAATAAACCCAACAGAAGCAGGTACCGATAAATATTCACCGGTAATGGCTAAGGCTACGACTCCCCCAATTAAAGCAAAGGGAATATTCACAAAAACCAGTACTGCCTGACGAACAGACCCTAAAGTTGTAAAGAGCAGGAAGAAAATCATGGTCAACGCTGCAGGGACAACCAGCATCAGACGCGCTGCTGCACGTTGTTGATTTTCAAACTGTCCACCCCATTTCAATGAATAGCCGGCCGGTAATTTAACTTTCTGGGCAACCTGCTGTTTTGCTTCCTCGACAAAACCAACCAGATCCCGGTCACGCACATTGGCACGGACAACGGACATTCTTGAAGCATTTTCCCTGTCAATTTTGACGACGCCTTCAGTCTTGACCATTTCTGCTAAAGAGGACAACGGTACAGCCGCTGAGTTTGCAACAGGTAAATTCATGTTCGCGAGGGCAAAACTGGATTGTCCCAGACGTGGATCACCTTTCATCATCAATGGAACTGGTCGCCCCTGTTCAATAATCGAACTAATCTGCTGCCCTTCAATGAGCATTTTGAGTTGTGCCTGTATGCTCTGACTATCTAACTGATTGCGGACAGCCATATCACGACGAATACGTAATTCCTGATATTGCACCCCAGAATTTTCCAAAGTCATGACATCTTCACTGCCTTTGATCCCTTGTAGAACGGTAGAGATTTGCTTAGACAGCTGATTCAGCTGATCTAAATCGGTACCAAAAATTTTGACGGCCAAATCTCCACGTACACCCGATAACATTTCTGAAGTCCGCATTTCAATCGGCTGACTAAAGGTGAGATTGACCCCAGGAACATCGGCCAATACATGGCGAATTTTGGCTAAAATCTGCTCCTTACTTTGTCCCTGCCACTGATCTTGCGGTTTCAAAATGACAAAGCTATCGGTTTCATTTAAGCCCATAGGGTCAAGGCCCAGTTCATCCGAACCGGTTCTTGCCACAATGCGGGCCACTTCTGGAACTTGTTTTAGAATTCTTCTTTGAATGTCCAGATCAAGTGCAATCGAATTTTGCAGGCTGATCGATGGCATTTTTTCCAGCTGCAATATGGTGTCACCTTCATCCATGGTTGGCATAAAGGACTTACCAATGAGTGGAAAAATGAGTGCAGCAACCACCAAAGCACCTCCGGCCAAAGCATAAACACGTTTCGGATGGGCCAAACTTGCATTTAACACCTTGCTATATGCCTGTTCCAGCTTAGCAACAATATACGGCGTGTGATGTGCTTGAGATTTTAAAAAATAGGAACACAGCACCGGAATAATCGTTAATGAAAAAATCAGTGAGCTCGACAATGCAAAGACAATGGTCAGTGCCACTGGAGAGAAAAGCTTCCCTTCCAGACCTTGCAACGTCATTAACGGAATGAAGACCAGCATAATAATGATCATTCCTGCAGTCACCGGCACCGCCACCTCACAAACTGCGCGATAAATGACATTCAGCGGGGGTAAAAACGAACGGTGTTTGGACTCGTGTGCATCTGCCAGTTGCATTTCGATATTTTCAACCACCACAACCGCCGCATCGACCAGCAAACCAATGGCAATGGTTAAACCACCCAATGACATCAGGTTGGCACTTAATCCAAACTGACGCATCATTAAGAAAGTACTCAACGCAGATAAAGGTAAAATCGCAGCAACAACCAAAGCGGCTCTTAAATTGCCTAAAAACAACAGCAATAAAATCAGGACTAATACAATCGCCTCGACCAAGGTTTTACTCACGGTATGAATGGCACGATTCACCAGTTCACCACGGTCATAAAAAGGCTTGATCGTAACGCCCTGGGGTAAGTTTTTCTCAATGTCATGCAAATGTTCACGCACACTTTGCACAACCTGACGTGCATTGGCGCCTTTTAAGGTGAGGACAATCCCTTCAACAGCTTCACCCTGACCATTTTCGGTTACCGCTCCGTAACGGGTAAGGGCACCGGTATGAACATCGGCGACATCCTTCACTTGCACCAGCGTCCCCTGATGATTGGAAACAATAATCTCACCCAGCTCTTGTAAATTGGTGACACGACTATCGCTACGAATCAGTAATGATTCTCCATTTTCATTCAGACGACCCGCACCGTCACTTACATTATTTAATTCAATTGCTTGTTTTAACTGATCAAGAGATAGACCTCTCGACGCCAGAGCATCCAGGTTGGGTGTCACTTCAAAGGTACGTGCCAAACCACCTAGGACATTGACATCCGCTACCCCTTCAATTTTTCTGAGCTGTGGACGGACGACCCGATCGAGCAAGGTTCGTTTTTCCATATCACTCATAGGACCATGTAAAGTGAACATAAAAGATTCACCTAATGGTGTCGTCATAGGCGCAATCCCGCCTGATGCATTGCTAGGTAAAGCTGACATGACTCCAGTCAAACGCTCATTGACCTGTTGTCGGGCCCAATAAGGATCTGTCCCTTCTGCAAAATCCAGGGTAATGATTGCAATGGCATATTTAGATTGTGAACGTAGTACAGTTTGATGAGGGATTCCCAACATTTCCTGTTCTATCGGTACCACAATACGGCTTTCCACCTCTTCTGGCGTCATGCCAGGAGATTTCATCACAATTTGAACCTGTGTGCTTGATACATCGGGAAAGGCATCAATCGGCAATTTGGTAAATGCCAAATAACCCGCAACACTGATTGCCAGACCCAATAACAGCATTAGGATTCGTTGACTCAGTGAAAATGCAATAATACGTTTTAACATGTGCCTAACCTCAATTCACCGCAGTGCTACTGCTGGCAGGTGGTGCCTGCTCTGCACCGAAACCTGACCAAACGGCTTTTAGACGTTCGACACCCCTCACAGCAACTTGAATTCCAGGTTTTAATGCATTTCCAATCACATGACTTTGCTGCTGGTTCGCCCCCACCAATTCCACAGGCGTTGCCACGAAACCATTTTGGTTCTTGATAAAAATGAAGTGCTTGTTATCTTTTAAAGTTAAGGCAGCACTCGGTATTACCCATGCGGTTTTTGTTGTCGGGTTATGGCTTTGAATATTCGCTTTAACAAACTGTTGTACTTTTAAACAGTTATCCTTGGCCTGCATTTGGACTAGAACATTTTGAGATTGCGTATTGCCTGAAAGTGCTGGTGCAATTTGTTGTACCAGCCCGGTAATTTCACATCCCTCAACTTTGACCAAATCGCCAATCTGGATATATTTGCTATCCGCTAAAGGGGCTTGCAACATTAATTGCAAAGGTAGATCACTATTCACCAACTGACCCAGTACTGCGCCGGTTTCTACATATTGACCTGCGGATACCTGTAAACTTTCTACACTACCTCTGGCGGGACTTTTAACATACACCACGGGATTCAATCCCTGACTGCTACTTCCGCCCATAAACTGCAACATGCGTTGCTTGGCATTCAGATCAATATTCAGTCGTTGCACTACATTCTGGGCTTCCTGTACACGTTTTTCAGCAATAATCCCTTCTGCATATAAACTGCGTTCACGTGCCAAATTTTGGCTGGCTAATTGCAGTTGTGCACGAATTTGTAAAATTTCATTTTGAATCTGAATTAAATCGGGACTGTGAATAGCCAGTACAGGACTATGGAGACCAACTTCGGCTAAAGGTTGCACTAGTACCTGTTGCACTATACCCGCTACAGGACTCGTTAAGACCACTTTACTTTGAGGTGACCACTGCGCTTGCCCCTGCAAAGTCAGGGCGAGTTGTACATCTCTTGTCGCTTGTCCTAAAGTTTGTAATTGAATACCTGCTTGTTGAATCTGTGTGGGCGAAATTAAAATCTGATTAACAGACACATCTATTGTCTCTGTTTCATTGGCGACTACATTTTGTGTCTTTGATTTTTCCGCTTTATTTTTATTTAGTAGTAAACTGCTGCCCCACCAAATTCCTAAAATCACCAAGACCAATGTGCAAATACTGATAAATAGTTTTTTATTTCGTAATACACTCACTTGCTGACTCACTGATCTACCCTCAAAAATATTTTCCCTCAGGGTAAAATCAAGTTCTTAAGATCTAATTAAATTTGAAAATTCAATTTTTTCGAGGCTTAAGCAAATGCTGGGTCGTAAAACTGTAGAAGTAAAAATTATCAAAGATGCCTTAGAGATTGCCCAGGCAAAAAGTACATATCGCAGATGCCCTTATTGCTACCCGGCGATACCCCACAGAACAATTGACATACTCGCCCCACCTACGCAAAAGGTGAGCTAGTACAACTCTAGTCCTTCTCTTTTTCAAGTCAATTGCTTATCCGCTATTCAGGTTAGTAAAAGATATTTAAATAAAATCCCTACAATGTAGGAAAAATTCTTCCATATACTTTACTTTCTGAACTTTAATCATTATTTTTTAAAAGCAAAATTAATCATGCACGATTTTAATCTGAATTAATTCAGATTAAAATCAACTACTTATATAGATATTTTTTATTTTTACTTTATTATAAAAATTATTAGGCTAAATTAAAATCAAAACTCAGAGGTGGATCAGGAAATTTGAACAACACCTATAAGTGATATTTTGCTCCCCAAATGATGTTATAAACATCGATATAAGGAGTATTTTATGGCACGTAGACCAAGAAGAAATCATTCAAATGATTTTAAAGCTAAGGTAGCACTTGCTGCGATTAAAGCAGAAAAAACACTTGCTGAATTGAGTGCTGAATTTGATGTTCATCAAAACCAAATTATCGACTGGAAAAATCAATTGATTTCGGCTTCCTCGCAAGCCTTCGATCA
>NZ_VOYL01000067.1:0-10124 GCF_013420295.1 Acinetobacter sp. YH01018 | reverse complement strand
TTAGACCTTTAGCCAATTCGGCAGCCATACTTTTGATTGTTGCTTCATCCATGTGAAGTACCTTTTGTAATTATCCTCTGAAGGATAAATGAAAATTAAGTACTTACACAAAATTTAGAACAGTCCCACAAAATCTGAATAATCCCTTCTAAAATTCCTATTTAGGTTGACGGTAAGGCGTTAAAAAAGCCCACTATTATGAGCATTCACTTTGATTCAAATTTATTAGCAAAGTAATTAATCCACGAATAGCATTGTTAAGCACCAACTAAATTTCGAATATTAGTCAAACGCCATTTAGCACCATTCTTCATATGAACCGGCGTTAAATCACCATTTCCATAACATGCCCATTTGCGAAGTGTCACTGGTGAATACCCTAAAATCTTCGCAGCATCAACAGTACTCACAAGACTTGTACCTGATGCAATCAATTGAGCTAATTTTTCTTCTGGTCTTAATACTATTTTCTCAACCATTACAAATTTCCTTACACGACACGGCGCCACAGTTATTGTATTAGAGACAGAATAATATCTTATGTTTTGTTTCATATCTTCATGTGGCCTTAGCTTTAATGCTTGCATTGGCTTGTGTCTTTTTCCCATTCAGCAAATAGGGCTGTAATCTTGCTGTCCTGATTTCAAGTTTTAATGTCAACAATTGTCAACAAACAGAAATCCCAGGGGGCCGTAATGGTGCCATCCAGACTTCAGGTTTTATCAGGTTCAATCGTTGGGTTTTGCTGGGTTCAAATGTTAAGTTTTGACCTTAGCATTTCTTAACAGGTACGGCGTCTGCAACACTAAGACTAAATCCAGACCATAACAATTAATAACAGGCACAGCATTTTAAAAGTCAGGTTTTGTGAGGTTTTCGCTTCCAATCTCTTTTGCTGTCTTCTCGCTATACCCCGCACGCTTCGCCATTGCGTTTCTTTGCTCCGCAAATAGCCATAAACGCCTCATAGACTTTCTTTCATAGGGTTTGTTTCGCAAAACAGGTTTAGTGGTCCTGATAACACCACTTCAAATCATCCGGCACAGTCAAATAAATACCAAGTTCTACCACAGCAAAGTCATACTGCTTTAATACTTTAGGTCGTACTACCCGCAACAATTAAATTAACATAACTGTTCAGCCAGTAGTTTTTTCGTCCATCCTTCATTGGCGTGTTAATACGGCCATCCTTGATACGTGCATACAATTCCTTTTCTGAAATATTTAGGCGCTCTGCGAACTCTTTTACACTTACTCTACGCTCATCCTGTCGAATCAAAGCTTTTTCCAGACTATCGAGCCTTGAAAGGATAGATTGTAATAACTCAGTGTTGCTCATTTCGCTCTCCTTTTGAATAACAGGTTTTAACAAGTTCAACATCATGATGGCGCAAAATTTCGTTTTGTTTAATTAGACCGCACTACTCTAAGGACATTTATTCATTTGTGGTAGAAATACCCTTGACTGATGCTGGTGATTGAATCTGCATGGTGATAATGACCATTTAGCCAATAAAAAGCCCCCGGTTAAGGAGGCTGTTGTTTAGTCGTATGGTATGAATTGATTATTATCATCTCGTAATAACTCTAAGAGCTTAGGATGGATAAATAGCTTTTCTTTACCCAGCTGTAACTCACGTAGTACACCAATTTCCACAAGTTTTTTTAAATATGTTGATGCAGCTTGACGCTTTGCTATGTTTTTATCAACTAAATTGGTTATACGGCTATATGGTTGCTCAAAAATAGTATCAACTAACTCACGTGTATATATTTTATCTGCATGTGTTTTTATATATTCAATAGTATGCTCATGTAGGCTCTTGATAGCTGTAATTTTAGATATAGTCCACTCACTAGTGTTCTTTACAGCTTGTAGCATAAACATCACCCAAGAGCGCCAATCTCCCTCTTTGGTCACATTGAGTAATAACTCGTAATATTGTGATTTATTTTGAATAATGAATCGACTTAGATAAAGAATAGGTAAGCTTAATAAGTTGCAATCCATAAGGTAGAGAATATTTAAAATTCTTCCTGTACGACCATTCCCATCAATAAAAGGGTGAATTGCTTCGAATTGATAATGAGCTATAGCCATTTTCACTAAAGGGTCTAATTCTTCATTGTAATGAATAAATTTTTCCCAATCAGATAATAATGTCCGAATTACATCTTCACCTGCTGGAGGGGTATAAATAATCTCACCTGTATAACTATTTTTTAATGCTGTACCAGTCGTTGCTCTAATACCTAAATCTACACCTTTAATTGTTTGGCATATCTCAATAGTTGTACCTGTACATAGTGGTCTTTCTTTAATTGATTGAACCCCTTTATACAATGCAGTTCTATACCTTAAAGCCTCTTTAGTTGCATGGTCTGCATGTTCATCATTACCTTGCGCATGTTGAAAAAGCTTATCTGTAGTCGTAACAATGTTTTCAATTTCAGAACTGTCTTTTGCTTCTAGTAACGGAATAATATTTATAAGAATCGTTTGATTTGGTATCAATTCCCCAGCCTGCTTTAATTCAGCTAGTGCTGACCTGGCTTCAATACATAATTTTAATACAGCTTTATTTTCCACATCTTGTGATGGGGGTAGATATGGTAAAGCGTTATATGGTTGATCTGCTTGCCATTGGTTCATTACTGTTATCTCATTTTGTGTCGATTTCAATAAGAAAAATCGACATAACTTTTAGTTTATGTCGATAGGATAAACATAACATGCCCTTCATGTCGATATTTTTCATAAAAATCGACATGAAGTTGAAATCATGTCGATGCAATAAACATGATCAGATAAACATGTCGATAAAATCCAAAAGATCGAACATGAGGCTTTTCATATGTCGATGGTATAAATATATTAATGATCATGTATCGATTTAGATGGAGAAAATAAAGATTAAAAGTCTTAACTAGGCTTCATCAAAGCAATTGCAGCTCATCGGCTCGAATCTCGGTTATTTCCCGATCTACTCCACTTTGGTCCTTCCACTTTCTTGTACGTAAGCTGCCCTCTATATAAACCTTTCCGCCTTTTTTAAGGTACTTACTGGCAATCTCGGCCAATCGGTTGCTGGTGGTAATCCTGTGCCATTCTGTAGCCTGTTTACGTTCGCCGGTAGTCTTGTCCTTCCAGTGGTCAGAAGTCGCCACGCTGAATGTTGTAACGCTGCCACCATTGGGAAATTGCTTTGTTTCAGGGTCACGGCCTAGAACGCCCATTACTGTAACTCTGTTTAAGTTTGCCATTTTTCAAATCTCAATCTATATATTTTTCACTTATAGAAAACCTTGCGATTCTGCGATTTTTAGCTGTATGCCTTGCATAGCTTGGCTTTGCGTTTCGCTTCGGGTTTCCGACTTCTTGCGACTTTGCGATTTCTAAATGCGATTTTTATAGCCCCATCTTCACAAATCACAATAAATCGCAGCGTGTCGCAATCAAATCGCAGCCTATTTGCGACTGTGAAAACCTTTACTGGCAAGGCTTTGACATCAAAAATCGCAGAATCGCAGCTATTTCAGTAATAACGGATTCAACTCAATGTATTGAGTTCGGTTAATGGTAGTTAATCTCACAAAATTATGTTCAACCAATTCATCTAAATAACGGTTAAATTCCTTAACTGCTCTTAGCTTGGATGGTGCACCCTTTAATGCCAGATTTTTAGCAAGCTGGTTGGTCTGATCTGCATTGCACTTGTTAATTAAATAACGTGCGAGACGCTCTGCATCACTTTCGGTTTTAACCTCAATATCTGCATACATCGCCCATTCATTTAAAGAATGCTTAACGACTTCACACGCTCCCTTTAGGGTTTTAGCATCAATCCACTGTAAGCCCTCAAAATAAGCAAATACAGTCGCTAGACGGCGCGCTAATTGACTGGCACGACTGGCGAATGCCTGCAGATACTCATAGCGTTTTCCTTTGCCTTGAAGTAACTCAAACATATTGTAGAACTCTTGATCTATCTCTCTTGCCTCATCACTCATAGGCAGAACATAGCGCCCATTATGTAGCTCTTGCTCAGCTTTCACGTGTGGGCAGCCATCAAGTAGATATTCGCAACGTGTCCAGTAGGCTATAAGTCTATGGTCAGTGCTTGCATTCTTATTTCGATAGATTGCGTCCTGTAGGCGTGTGCCTGCTAGGTTTTCGGGAATAGTCAGAATAAATCTAGGTAAAAACCCCTGTCCTCTTAACACTGGATCTTTTAATGCCTCTGCTAATACTTCATGTTGCCCCTGCAGGTTGAACGTCAATCGCACATCATAAGCCCGACCACTGCCGTTTAAATTAGATTTAGATCGGGTACGCTCCACAAAACCATCATCGAATAACTTGGCATAGCCTCCTAGTGCTTGGTTTCGTGTATCACCTTTCATGGTATGGCCACCAAAAAACTGGCCTGCTTCATCACTGGCAATGGATGCATTATTTAAAATGCCATCAATAAAAAGCCCTGCTATAGATTCTAGCGTTATATCGCTATATAGGGTGCTTGGGTCATTCGGTGGAGGATTCTCTGCACAATATGCCTCCCGGTCTTTTTTAGGCAGTCCAGCCTGTCCACTTTTCCATTGCTCAAGCTCTTGTCGGTATGCCTCATACTGTTTACGCTCATGCTTAATTATTGCCTGATCTGCTAGGTTTCGGCTTGTACTCTTACGGCTTCCGCTTTGGCCTTCGGTCAGTAAAAATAAACTGCATGGCTCGCCGTGTGCATTAAACGGATGAGGTGCATTTACTTTAGCCTGGGCAATATGTGACATTGCCCCAATCACACATTGGGCAGTCATGGCAATTGGGGACTGTACGTGTTCAGATATGGCTATCACTGCCTCTTGTGCAAGTGGTGGCAGTGCATGAATCGGGTAAGGATTCAAAGTGGTTTCTGCTTGAGATAAAGGCAATAACTCGCCCCATTCAGTCGGCTTATTTAATCTCTCAATAGCCTCATCAATAAACGCCAGTATTTCGGCTGTGCCATCCTCTTTATTGAACTGATAGAAAAACTCACTCACACCAATTTTTAAATACTGGTTAAGCAATCTTACAGCTGTGTTTTGTTCCAGCTTTTGAAATGGTTCAAGATTTATATGCTCAGGTCGGACTGGTAAATAAAGCTGCTTGTATCCTGCTGCAGATAACTGATTAATCACAAATTGAATTTGTTCAAAATCAAATGGCTTGAGCTGTGTGAGATTTGCATTGCATAAGGTGGGCAATACGACCAATGCAACGGCGTACCCGGTCTGGGCAATCTTAAAGAATGCCTCTAGGCCATAGGTGATAATGACAGGCTGGGCATGGTCAAAATCACCATACCTTGCAAAACCTTTAGCCAGTCCATCAGGAATGACAGCCACACGCTGCCCATCCTGCATAACAGCACATTGAACAAGATCCATTTGCCCATCATAGACAGGCAGAATCAAAGGCTGTTCATAGGTAACGCCGTTTATATCCACGCTGCCATTATCGACATAGATCGGCTGCTCAGGACTGCCAAAACGCTGTATTAACGCATGTGATGAATAAGCATCATTAAACGATACAAGCTGCACACATTCGTTTAAAATAGCATCGGGTGTTATTAGTTCTTTGGGGTGGTCATAATCAAACATTGTGGCTGCCCCCTTTTCCCGTAACCGCATAAACTGCAGTTTCTAATGATTCTTTTAACTGTCCTACTGCTAAGAACAAGCCGTGTATAGCTGATGTTGTGTGGCCTTTGGATAAATAAAAATCTGAGAGTTCTTCAAGTGTGACCAGAATGCCAGTAGCTTGATTAACAAACATTGAAATATTTAGTTTTGTTTTTACACTGGCACTCTCAATATCTTCTAAAGCACCATTTGCCAGCATGCCGCAAACGCTCATCATGGCCTTAGCCTTATCATCTGATAGGCTGCACTGGTCATAGCTTACAAATAAACGAAGTAACGAACCTTCTAGTGATTCAAGAATGACTTGAGCATTTTCTAAAAGGTCTTGAGCTGTTTTATTGATTTGATTTGACATGATTAAGCCTCTCCATCTTGAAAAGCTAGTGGGAGGATTTGTTCAATCATTTCTAGTTTTGTTTGAATTTCAATAATAAGATTGGCGACAATTTCTGCTTTAATCATTAGTCTGTTGCCACCTTCAAAACATTGAAAAGTAGCAATAGAAATATCTTTTGCACTTGCTACTAATTCAAAAGCAACATCTTGAGCATTTAAATGATTGGCTTCGGGATGGGGTGCAAAAAATGCACTGGTATTACTTAAAGATGGGTTATAGGCTTTTTTGATCTGATTCGACATGATTACACTCCCCATACTTTTTTAAGCATTGAGGAAATGCGCTGAACTAATCCCGGTTTTTGTGCAAAGTCTGCTGACTGGATGCGCTGGCGTGTAATTTGATGGATATTTTTAGGCATGGCTGCCTCCTAATATTTTTGAGTTGAGAATCACGCTAACTTGAGAAATTAGGGTGAGGGGATTCACTCTCGGCATATTAGAACCGCCCGACATATTCGGCATTGCTACCTTATTTTGTCGTGTCATCCCCTCATAGAGGGAGTACAGCCTTATTTGCATAGCTGAAATGCTTGCGCTTGATTCTTGCACAGCTTGAGAGGCTAAGCAAAATTTAGGCACAATAAAACCACAATGACGCTGTGGGGTGACGCTAATATGTTTTGAGAGGTCTACAGCATAACCATACTTGGGCATGTTAGCAATACTATTTAATTGATTTTTCATGCTTAAAGCTCCTCTTGTATGATTTCAATTACTTCAATCATTCGTGCTTTTAGCTCTGCCATTGAGAAAACTTTGTCTTCCTCAATATCTATAATTAAACCGACGGCAACATCGTAAATGCTTGCCAAACGTACCTCATCATCTGTCATAGGTTGGTGGCTATCGGCTTGAGTTTTGGATTTAAAATCTATGATTTCGCTCATGCTTCACCTATTGCACACGGTTCAAATTGATATTTGAATTAATCAAAATGCCATCATTCGACAAGCCTACTTGCTGGCGGTTATCCATCATATGCAGTAAATGCTGTTCGGCATCTTCAAAGCTAATACCGAAATGCTTGGCAATATCCTCCAGGCGGTACATTGGCTGGCCGTCATCGGTGTAACCGCTTGGTGGTGGTAGTAGGTTTAGCTCTTTCGCCTTTTGGTGCATTTCCGCTTTGATATGCTCAGGCGTGTAGTGCATTGTCAGGATGAGTGCCTGCTCTGTGATTGGGTGGTGTTCCCCGTACTGCTCAAGCATTGCTTTGTAGTGGTCAAAGGCTTTAAAAAACTCAGGGTGTACATATTTATTCATGGTCTACCCCTTCAAAAGTTAGCTGTAAATTTGCTTTGCATGTTTCAATGCGGACGGCGTTTAAATGCTTTTCGTGTTTACGGCGGTGCATACCATGGCTGTGGAACGTACCTTTATCCTTTGAGACCTTCTCTTGCATGCACAAGCGGTTTAGTTCTTCATAAGCAGTCTGTCTGGCTGAATAGCTCCCAGTCTTTCGAATGCTTGGCAGTACCTCAGAAAATACCCAGTTTTGGAAATTGATTGCTTCGGATTTAATAGATCGAAAAACTATGCGATATAGATTTTCTTCACTAATAAAAGTGAGCATCTGACTACCGCCATTTGTAAGGGTACACAAGCTTGCAACACCCTTTGGATTTAAATTAAATCTACTAGGATTAGCTCTTTGCATTCCCATAGCATTACAAACATCAGCAAGACAAAACAAAGGCTGTCCGTTTACATCAAGGGCAACACGAACGCCATGTTCATTGAAGTTAAATATAGATGGATTCATGCTGCCACCTGCTTAAGCTCATAGCGTGCATGAGTACCCTTACTATTAAGGTTAGGCTCGTTATGAGTCACGATGTCATGTCCGGCAAGACGTAAGCGCTGGATGACGGCGCTAAGGCGGTAGCAGTCAAAATGATGAATGGCCTCGGCCTGTGAAAGTGTTTTGCCAGTTTTAAGGTGGGCTAAAACTTGGGTTTGATGGTTTGTACTCATGCCTTACCCCCTATATTGATTCCGTCCAGGAGGGTTGAAAGGTGGTGCATGGCCTGCTGTTCAGTATCAAGCATTTGTACGATGTGCTTAGGTGAGATATGAACAGTTTTAAGACGTGCTGGCCGGATATATTCAGCAAGGGCATCAATGCGCTTTTTGACAAGCTCCGTATATTCCATAGGCTCATCAATGCCAGCTTTAAGGCTTCGCTGGTACTGGGTATCTAATACGCCGTATAGATCGTTTAGTGTGGCCGATGTGTCTTTTAACTGGCCATGATTAAGAGAGGTCACTAAATCACGGTTATAGATGTCCTTTTGCACAGCGTTTAATTGCCGGCTGGCATTCAATGCAATGGCTTTAATTTGAGTTTTAGTCATAGATTAAGCCTCCATTGTTGCAAGGCTTTGTTTTTGGCTGTTATGCCACTGCATAAGCTCGGCATAGTCAAAATAGACAGGTGACTGTTTAGAGTTGCCTTCTTTGATTGCTTTGGGGAATGTTGGGTCTGTGCGTACCTTATGGCGTAAAGATTCACGGCTTATGTCCAGTAGCTCACAAACGGTTTTGAATTGGACGCGGATTGGTTTGATTGACATAAAAAAACCCATATATGAAAGAATATGGGCTTAGTATCAGTTTGATTTTAATTGGTTTGTGTAAAGCTACTAGCAGAGTTATCTATCAGCTAGCAAAGTGACCTTTCTGCTAGCAGCTCGGTCATTTATTCGGTTGGTAATTTCAGTCACTAATCTTTTAGAGTCTAGCTCGATGTCAGTATCAGGATTTTTTAAATAGAATTCTTTTATAAAATACTTTGCACATTCACCTTTAGATTTCCATTGTTTATTAGTGGTGGGATTTAGTTTTTGAAATAATGAAAACACTTCATCAAAAATCGGATTCATTTTGGTTTGATAATTTTCTGCCTTTGCTCTGCCTCCAGTTGATGCAAATTTTTTTAAGGCTACTTCCGCAGGATCTTTTTTATCGTAGTTGAGATTTCTTTTAAATTCCTCAGCCATACTAATGTCACCATGCAAAACTCTAATAAGCTCAAAGGTGTCATTTTCGTCTATATTGTTAAATAAGGATTTTATTGTGCAGTACCTCCCAAATAGCCAGCAAAGTGTGCTTGCATCATCTTTCATATCCATCCAATCAAAGGTTCTGAATGTGCTGTTAGATTCTTTATGAGTCGATATTCCTTTGATAAAACCGAGCTCTAACCCTTTGCAGAATTCTTGATATTTAAGTTCATCAAAAATATGGTGAGGTCTTGTCTTTAAAGGAATAGTAGAATTATATTTTAGTAAAAAGCTGGTGATATATAATTGTTTCAATTGCGGATAATTTTCTATTTTTTTAAGATTTATAATATTCGAGTAAGTTGCTGAAAGAATTTTAGCTCTTACCCTTTCATACCCTTTCTCAATCCTATGGATTTTTATAATATTTTGATCATAACTGGCAGAACAATTGAGAGAAAAATTGTGCATAAGGGCAGTTAATTCTTTTCTGGTAATAAATTCAAACCCATCTTTTGGCAAACTTAATTGCTTAAGCTTTTTGGTATTAATTTTAATATCATAGTTAACCAGACTCAGAATCTTGTCACGAAATTCATTTAATAAAGCATAAGTATAACTCGTCACACTATAAACTAGCGTCATTTAATGCCTCCCACAGCATCCCCAAATAAATAGCTAAGCCAATCAGATTGGGTATCCGACTTTCGGGAGCTAACCTAGACTTAGCAAACTGAATATAAACGATATTTAATTATGATTGTGTATATTTAGGTAAGTGGTGTGACAAGGTATGTCGCAATAGAATTATACGAATCGCAAACTGTCGCAATCGAATCGCAAATGGTTTGCGAAACGCAATCCCTTATATAGCAAGACATACAAAGCCTATTCGCAAAATCGCAGAGTGAACCGTACCGGGTTTGTCGGAGACTTTTTATTTAAGTTAGGCCACCTGACCTAACGGGTTAATCTTATCATAGTACATTGCTTCAAACTCAAAAGGCGATACATAACCGAGTGCACTATGTACAC
>NZ_VOYL01000066.1:0-10231 GCF_013420295.1 Acinetobacter sp. YH01018 | reverse complement strand
TCCACTTTAGATATTTGTTTAAGATGAGATGTAACTCATTGAAATGTGTCATCATATTCGTCGTCAGAAAACAAGTATTATGCCATTATTTCAATGAGTTATCTTTTTTTGTCGTGTACAAAGCAAAATTTTAAACAATGCTATGACATAAGGCCATTTTCGAACTTTATTGGGGAACTTTATGCCTAAATCATCTCGTGACTTATTTTCACCGGATGTATTCGACCTTAAGTCGTTTATTTCTCCTTATATGATGATCATTCCTCCGACGATTTTTGCCTTGCTGATCTGGTGGACCAATCAAAGTTTTGGTTTCGTCTTTACCCATACCATCGCGGAACTGATTTCCATCATTATCGCGCTTACAGCACTGATAGTGACTGTAGTATCGCGGCATTTTACTAAAAATTATTTTGTAGTTTTCATTGCGATTGCCATTGGCTGGTGTGGATTTATTGATCTGTTCCATACTTTGCTTTACAAAGGCATGCAGATTCTTCCTGTGGACAGTGCCAATCAGGCCACACAATTATGGATTGGCGCCCGCCTGTTGCAGGCTTTGACCATGCTCGTCGCACCATTCATGCTGACACGCGCGATCAAGCCTATCCCGCTGAATCTGTTTTTTGGTCTGCTCAGTGCCGGGATTGTGACTGCAGTCATGCTGGGTTTCTTCCCCACCGCCTTTGTTGATGGGCAAGGCCTGACCCCTTTTAAAATTTACAGTGAATATCTGATTATTGCGGTGCTGGCACTGGCGCTGATACTGGTCTGGCAGCGCCGCGAATATTTATCGCCGCAACTGACATTTGGGGTCAGTCTTTCCATGCTGACCATGATGGCCTCTGAATTTACCTTTACCCAATATGTGTCCGTATATGCCGATGCCAATCTGCTGGGGCATATCCTGAAAGTTTATTCCTACTGGTTCATTTATATGGCACTGGTCGAGTCGACCATCAAAGAACCTTTTAGTATGCTGTCCAAGGCGGCCAGCACCTATGACACCATTCCGGATCCGACCTATATTGTCAGTTCCGACCAAAGCATTCAGCAGGTCAATTTGGCGGCAGCCCGGCTACACGGTATTGCTGCGGCACAATTGACCGGATCTTCCGTGCATGAACTGGTGCATGATCCTCGTGTAAAGGCCGAGGATTGTCCGGTCTGTTCCAGGCTGCAGCAGGCACCGCAAGAGTTTTTAATCCAGTTGACCTTGCCGGACCGCAAAACGGTTGAGTGTCATGTCGCCCCCTTTGCAGAACGCCTGGGCAAAAAACCGGTCTGGGTTATGGTGGTGCATGATATTACAGACCGCCAGCTTTTACTGCAGGATCTGCAGGAAAGGGTTAAAGAAGTACGTTGTCTGAACCAGATCAACCAGCTCTGCAACCACACGCATACGGGCATGACTGAACTGTTGCAGAAAGCCATGGAAATCATCCCTTCCGGCTTTTCCTCTCCGGAAAGGATTCATCTGAGGATTGACAGTGACTGGGGTATTTTTGGCACTGAACCTCCTGCCGAAACGCCCTATCTGCAGTCGGCCTTTGCCAATGACACCCAGAAATTCGGAAACTTAACAATTTGGTATGCTCAGGCACCGGATACGCCCGCTTTTCTGGATGAAGAGCAGAGTCTAATCGATCACATCACCAGCCAGATTACCAATGTTTATATCCGGTTACAGTCCCAGGGGCGGGTAGCACGTTTAACCTATCTGTACCAGCTGCTTAGTGAAACCAACCGGGTGATTGCGCATAGTCAGAACCAGCAGCAGTTGCTGACTGAGTTGCAGCAGGTACTGCTGAAGCTGGGTAGTTTTGCCAAAATTCTGATTGCGCTGAAGGTTGACGATCAGGCGGACAGTCCACTGGTGATTCAGTTCCATCATAATATTAGCGCTAATATTTTGCCCACTTTGCAGACTGCCTTGCAGCAGGATCAGAATACTCCGTTGAATCAGTTGAAAAATACCAGCCCTGATGTGGATGTTTATAGCTATACATTGGTCAATGATCCTGATAAGGGTGTTTCTCCGGAATACCGGACCTGGAGACAATATTTAAAACAGGAGCAGATCCATCAAGCGGCATTAACGCCGTTGCTGTTACAAGGCCATTTCTGGGGACTGGTTGGGCTGTACACCACGGGCCAAGTGGAATTTGATCAAGAGCAAATTCAGCTGCTGCAAAATCTCTCCAGAGATATTTCATTTGCGTTGGAGCGTTTTGCAGCTGAGCAGCAGCGTCAAACGGCCGAAACCTATTCGCAGCAGATGGAACAGCGTTTCCAGCAGGTGTTTTTGCAGTCGCCAGTACCGATGCATATTATTTCCATACTGGATGAACGCATTCTTGCAGTCAATCTGGCCTATGAAAAATGGCTGGGATACAGCTTAGAGGATTTTCAGGACCGGGAAGCTTGGTTGAAAAAAGTGGCACCAGATGCAGAACAAAGACAGTTGATGCAGCGGAGCTGGCAAGCGGCCTTGCAGTTGGCGAAAAACGGCAAACAGGTGCAGTTTCCTGAAGTTACCCTAGTAGCTAAAGATGGTAGTCAGCGTATTGCGCAGCGTACGCTGGCGATTGTCGGTAATGATGCGATTTTGGCCTGGGCTGATCTGACCACCATCCGGCAAACCGAGCAGGCATTAAGAGACAGCGAGCAGCGGTTCCGTGGCATGGTTGAACAAACAGTGGTCGGAATGTATGTACTGCGCGACAATCAATATTTATACGTCAATCCAAGTTATGCCAATATGCTAGGTAGATCTGCCGCCGAGCTCAACGGACATAATATTTTGGAGTTTAGCGATGCGGCTGCAGACACGCTGGCGTTGATTCACCAAGCTGAGGATAGGATACAGGCGGCAGAGCATTTCAGTATGCCATCTATCGTTCCGTTCCGACATCGAAATGGTCAGATCCGGGAATTTTCTTTGCATAGCCGTCACATTACTTGGGACGATGACTTGCCTGCCGAAATTGTTATGGCACAGGACATTACCGAGCAAAAGCAGGCACAGGACCAGATTGCCCGGCAGCTGGAACAGCTGGAGGCCACCATGTATGGCACCTTGCAGGCGGTATCGATCATGGTGGAATTGCGCGATCCTTATACTGCAGGGCATGAACGCCGTGTCGGTTTGATTGCCAGTGCGATTGCCAAAGAAATGGGCTGGGATGAAAAACGCTGTCTGCAGATGGAAGAAATTGGACTGGTACATGACATTGGTAAAATTTCTATTCCTTCCGAGATTCTGACCAAACCTTCTCGTCTGACTCATCTGGAAATGGAAATGATGAAAGGCCATGCACAAGCCGGTTATGAAATTCTTAAGGATGTTCCTTTCAATATTCCGATTGCTGAAATCATTGGCCAGCATCACGAACGGATGGATGGTACCGGTTATCCTAAAGGATTAAAAGGTGATGAGATCCATCCTGAGGCCCGTATTCTGACCGTGGCAGACGTGATTGAGTCAATGGCTTCGCATCGTCCTTATCGTGCGGCTTTGGGGGTTGAGGTGGCCCTGGCAGAAATCTTACGTGGACGCGGGACGATTTATGATACGGAAGTTTGTGATGCAGCAGTACGTTTAATTAAGGAAAAGGGATATGTCCTGCCAAGTTAAACAGGCTTGAAGACCAGCTGAATAGCAGCCAAAAAGTTATTCACTCTTTGAGTTTAATGGGAATTGGGAAGACCGATATTTTCGAATGCTTTAAATTGAAGTATTAAGGTGTGTTCAGAATTAGGTCAATAAAACTATTCCGTTTATAGTTTCGTTATGGATAGATACCTATTTACAGATGCTCAATGAGAAAAAATGGAACTACTCTGCCTCGGTAAAGTCACAGATCGGGGTCGGATCGGTACAAATAATAGATTATTTCTAGAAGCTTTATTGTGGACTGCACTTAGAGGTAGTCGATGGAGAGATTTACCATATGATTTTGGCAAATTGAATACTGTTTTAAAAGGTTGATACTGCTGGGTGAAAGCCCGTGTATTCGAGAATTTTTGAATTAGTCAATGTGGATTCTGATCTTGAATACGCCATGGTGCAAAAGGGAGAGCTATTCCTAAGCGATTGGTCAATCAGAAGATGGAATGACTACTAAAATCCTTGCCTTAGTCGAGAGTTTGGGAAATTTGGTTAAATTCCGCTTAATGCCCGGACAATCTCATGATCTTGCTGAAGTTAAGTCACTGATTAAAGATATAGATTTTCAGGCATTATTAGTAGATAAAGCTTTTGATGTAGCTTAGTTATTGAAGGAGCTTGATCATCGTGGAGTAAAAGCAGTTATTCTCCGAAAAGCCAAGCGTAAAGTTCAGCGTATATTTGATCGTTGTATGTATAAATGGCGGCATTTCATCGAAAATTACTTTGAAAATTGAAAGAATTCAAACGTATTGCCATGCGTAGTGATAAAATAGACTCAAATTTTGCCGCCATGATTTATATTTGTGTGAGCGTAATTAACTCTCGTTCATTCTCAACACACCTTAGATTAGCTTGTAGATGTATTATTAAAAAAATCGAGTAACTCAGAGTATTGAAAATCTCCTAAATCTACTCCATTTTGCGCACGTATTCGAACAGATGATAGTTGTGCTTCCTGCTCACCAATGATGATCAGATAAGGTATTTTTTGTAGCGTATTTTCACGGATTTTATAGTTCAATTTCGTTTGACTTAAATCTAATGTTGCCCTAAAGCCATACTTTTTAAGCGAGTCTTGGACGTGTTTGGCGTAATCATGTTGTGCATCTGTAATTGGTAAAATTGCGATTTGAACCGGTGCAAGCCAAAATGGGAAATGTCCCACATAGTGTTCAATTAAAATACCAATAAAGCGTTCAAAAGATCCAAATAAAGCCCGATGTAACATCACAGGTCGTTGTTTTTGATTATTTTCATCAATGTAATGAATATCAAAACGTTCTGGTAAATTTAAATCAACCTGAATCGTCCCGCATTGCCATTCACGACCAATAGCATCTTTTAAGGTAAATTCAAGTTTGGGACCATAAAATGCACCTTCACCGATATTTAAGGTATAAGGGATATCAAGCTGTTCAAGAGATTGTTTTAGTGTATTTTCTAAAAAATCCCAAATTTCATCTTTACCGACACGATGATCAGGACGTGTGGATAATTTGATCGAAATTTCATTGAAACCAAATTGTTCATAAATTTTATAAATGAGAGCAATCGTATCTTTACATTCAGATAAAAGCTGGCTGTCAGTGCAAAAAATATGGGCATCATCTTGGGTAAAATGGCGAACGCGCATTAATCCATGTAAAGAGCCAGATGGCTCATAGCGATGAACTTTACCAAATTCTGCCATGCGTAACGGTAAGTCTCTATAACTTCTTAATTCATGTGCATATAGACAAACTGCGCCAGGACAACTCATTGGCTTAAGCGCGTAACTCCGCTGATCTTTAGTGACTGTGGTAAACATGTGCTGCTGATAGTTTTGCCAGTGTCCCGAAATTTCCCAAAGCTCACGATCCATGACATCGGGAGTATTAACTTCAATATAACCCGCATCATCTTGTTGCTGGCGTAAATAATCTGTCAATAACTGAAATAATTTCCAGCCTTTCGCATGCCAGAATACGGCACCAGGTGCTTTATCATCAAAATGTAGCAAATCAAGTTGCTGTGCTAATTTACGATGATCTCGTTTTGCTGCTTCTTCAACTTGCTTTAAATGTTTTTTTAATTGTTTTTGGTCAGCCCAACATGTGACATAAATTCGTTGCAACATAGGGTTTGTAGAGTCGCCTTGCCAATATGCACCAGAAACATGAGTCACTTTAAAATGTTCTAAAAATTCAGTATTTGGAACAAGTGGACATAAGTAAACATCAGAGAAATCATTATTTTGATGAAAATATAATGTGCTTAAATCACTCATATTTTTTAAGTGTTGATATTTAAAATCAGAATTTTGCTGTTTAAAAAAATCAGCGGCTTGATCGGACGTAATCTTTTCTGTGCGTATATCTAAATGTTGTTGTACCCACTCATGCATTTTCAGTTCAATTTGTTGCAAATCATCCTGATTAAAGGATGGAGTATCGGCGAAGTCACAATAAATACCATAATCAGTAATCTTATATTCTACGGGGTGAGCAGAAGGGTATAACTGATGGACAGCCTGTGCCAATAGATAAGCATAGGAGTGTCGTAGTAGATTTAAATGATTGTCATCGTTCAGACTGAAAAGTTCGATGTGACAGTCATGCTGGATAACATAGTGTAAATCAACGAAATGAGCGTCAACTTTAGCGAGAAAAGCTTTTTTATAGCTTTGAATTTTGAAACGAGACAAAACCTCAGAAATCGCCATGGATTGTTCGAGTTGAAAATGGTGAGTTGAACCAAGAAAATTAAACTGGATATTCATATAGAGTCATCTAAATACGGGTAAGGCTATTGCAGATTAGCGGTCAATTTCTAAAGCTTGACCCTGACAGTTAAGATAAGGTTGCTGTTGATGCCATGCGAGTTGACCAGAAATGATGGTTGTATCCACCAGATGGCGGAATGTTTTCTTTTGGAAGGGTGTCCAGCCGCAACGCATATAATTGGTTTGTTCAGCTACAGATTGTTTTTGATGATTTTCACGGATGAGGACTAAATCTGCCCAATAACCTTCACGGATATAACCTCGATCTTTAATGCGGAATAAATCAGCAACCTGATGTGAGGTTTTTCTTACCAGTGTTTCAATCGATAGTTTTTGATCTGCCACTAATTCTAATAATGCAGGTAATGCATGTTGAACTAGAGGTAAGCCTGAAGGGGCATTAAAATAAGATTGTTGTTTTTCTTGCCATGTATGCGGTGCATGATCTGTACCAATAATATCAAGACGATGGCTATTAGAAACTGCCTCAATAAGCGCCTGTTTGTCATTGCTAGTCTTAATAGCTGGATTACATTTTATTAAATGGCCTAAATCAGCATAATCAGATTCATCAAAAGTTAAGTGATGTATACATACTTCAGCAGTAATATGCTTTTTGTCCAATGGCAAATTTTTAAATAAGCAAAGTTCTTTTGCTGTTGTCAGATGTAGCACATGTAACTGTGTACCGAATTTTTCAGCGAGTGATACGGCTAACCGCGAGCTTTCAAAACAGGCTTGTTTATCCCTGATTTTAGGATGTAGGTATGCAGGGACATCTTCGCCATATTGATCACGATAAAACGCTTCCAGTTGTTTAATCCGTGGCGTGGATTCGCAATGTGTTAATAAAATAGTGGGTACATTAGCAAATAAGCGTTCTAAAATCTTTGGATCATCAACCAGCATATTACCCGTTGATGCTCCCATAAAGACTTTAACACCGCTGACCAATTTAGGATCAAGTGCTTCAACAATCTCTAAATTTTGTGCACTTACACCAAAGTGAAATGCATAATTGGCTATGCTATGTTGGGCTGCAATTCCTTTTTTATAGTGTAGTGCAGTTAAGTCCAATGTAGGAGGATTGGTATTTGGCATATCCATGATACTGGTAATTCCACCTATCGCAGCTGCCAAAGACTCTGAGACAAAACGCCCTTTTTGTGGTGAGCCTGGGTCACGGAAATGGACTTGATCATCAATCATGCCTGGGAGTAACCATGCTCCATCAGCCTCGATGCTTTTGGCATTGTAGATACCCGTTATATTAGATTGGATTTTACTAATACGACCTTGCTGAATGAGCACATCACAAATTTGTTGCTGCCCCTCATTAACCATATTCGCATTACGTATAATTAGATTGGGGAGTTGTCTAAAATTCATTTTGTAATGCCTTATAACCTTGTACCAACTCAATATTGGTGCTCACCACACTTTCAGAAAATTCACTGATAGAAATATCGATTGGAGGGTACTGACTTAAGTCCGTTCGAGCATTGATATAACTCATCGCAGGTACATAAAATGATTCAGGCAAATCGCGACCATCGACCACTGCATTATGACGGATGGCACTATGATCACCGACTTTACAGTTGAATAAGACGCTGTTAAAGCCGACAAATACGCGGTTACCAATCACACATGGACCATGAACAATCGAACGATGGGCGATGGATGAGTTTTTTCCAATTGTGACTTGTGCACCTGCTTTTGAATGAATGACAACACCATCTTGGATATTTGAATTTTCACCGATAATGATGGGTTGCATGTCGCCATTTTCATCTACTTCATCTGCACGGATCACTGCATAAGGACCGACAAATACGTTAGCTTCAATGATGACTTTTCCACAGATAATTGCGGTTTGATCAATATAAGCGGATTGGTCAATGATAGGGAGATGACCAGTTGGATTTTTACGAATCATGGTAATGTCTTCGATGTTGTATAAATTGGCTAAATGATGGGCTGAGTTAAAATTGTGGCGTGTTGTTTGTTTAATCCAAGATAAAAACAATTGGGACGATCAGTGTGGCAGGCGGGTCCAGTCTGTTCGACCAAAAAGAGAATGCTGTCACCGTCGCAATCAAGTCTGGCTTCAATGAGTTTTTGACGATGTCCTGAACTTTCGCCTTTTCGCCATAAGCGCTGCCGCGAGCGAGACCAATAGCAAACCTGTCTTGTATTCAGGGTTTCAAGTAGTGCATCACGGTTAATCCAAGCAAGCATTAAGACATCTTTACTCTGTATATCTTGTGCGATTGCAGTGATTAATCCATCCTTGTTCCAGGGAATGGCATCAATAATGCTTGCCAGTTCATAACATTGCCCCATCTTTCCTTGTTCGATGTCTAGAAAAATTGTCGAACTTACCATTGCCATGAACCCTGCGCGACTGCATCGTGGGCATGTAAGCTTTCAGCATGGATGACTTTAAAGTTAAATCCTGCAATACCTGAGTAGTTGACAAATGCGTGGTATAAGCGGCGTAAAGCATCTTCACAGAACATTAAATTTTGACCATTTGCTAATGCGAATGCCTGCTCATCTACACGTTTGACAGCAGTCTGAACGGGTGTTGCCAAGGCTTGTTCTGCATGGGAAATGAATTGTCGAATTGGAATAGACTGTAAGCAAGGGTCTAATTTAAAACGTAGCTGAGCAAAACTTCTTTGGCTGTGTGGTGTTGCTACAATCGCGTCTGTTGTACCTAACCACGCCATGACATCATCCGTGTTTTGTGGATTTATTTTTTTTGTATCAACGGCATCTTGAAAGCTTTTTTGAATGAGGTCTCGTGCCAAAGCCGCAGAACAAGGACAGGTTGAAGAATAGGTGATTTCTATTGCTAATTCAGCTTCAAAAGTATGCTCATTTAACTGACAGCATAAGCTGAAGGGATAGCTTTTCCAGCCCGATAGTACACTGATTAAAGCAGGTTGTTCTAAGTTAAACTCCGCTTGAATATCAAGGCGGGCTTGTTGAGAGAGCTCAGTATGACTTGCTAAGAAATCCTGAAGTGTTTGATAAATGTGATTTAAAGTTAGGTCAGGCAGTGAATGGAGCTCCAGCAGTCGAGTATACAGTCTAGACATATGGATGCCTTTGGCCTGAGGATCATCTAAGCTGACATAGGCATTTACTTTACTGGCACACAGTGTGTTTTGAATTTGAATGGGCAAAGCAATATTTTCCATTCCGACCCAATCAAGAGGATAGGTATGTGTGTGAAGAAAAGGCGCAGACGAGATATCTGGGAGTTGCGAGGCATTCATATTGGAAAGCAAGTATTATATGTTATGTTATAACATAACATATAATGAGTATTGTTTCTAGTCCGGCCTTGATAAGAACCGATAAATACTCAATTTTCTATTTTATTTTTTGGAATTTCTACAATATCCAAATAAGATTAGAGAATGTCCTGTGAGTTGGAAATCATGATTTTCTGCAATACTTGTAAGTAATTTTTCAATTTCTTCATTCTTAAACTCAATGATTTGGTTTGTTTTTTGACATACAAGATGATCGTGGGAAGTATCTTGTTTTATTTCAAATAGGGCATGATTATGATCAAAGTTATGGCGTTGAATAATACCTGCCATTTCAAATTGAGTTAAGACACGATAAACCGTCGCTAGTCCAACATCTTCATCTTGTTCTAAGAGCCTATCCAGTATTAATTTCATTCTTTTTTAGCACTTAAAAAAAGAATTTGTTAAAATTATTCAATGAGAAAACCATATCCCAGCGACATTAGTCGAGAAGCCTTTAAAGAAATTGAA
>NZ_VOYL01000065.1:0-11979 GCF_013420295.1 Acinetobacter sp. YH01018 | reverse complement strand
ATCGTTCGGTAAATAACTTCATGGTGAATATCATGGCTGCTGTAGTGGCTTATTGTTTGAATCCCAATAAGCCAACTTTCCAAAATATGCTAAAAGGCTAAGCAGATTTCGTCGAACTCAGGTTACTTAATCTACTGTTTTAGATAGAAAAATGACGATAACATTATACTTATTTAAGATATATAGATTTTTATGGATTGGATATGAAAAAAACGGATAATAATTTATCCGTTTTGACTTTTTTATCGAAAATCTGGCTTAATTCTTTTCACTATAAATTTGATCAAAAATAGCACCATTCACAAAATGGGTTTTCTGTGCCTTGGCCCATCCACCAAACACATCACCAATGGTAAATAGTTTGATTTTGGGAAATTGTGCGGCATATTTCGCTGCCGCTTGGGAATTGCGCGGACGAAAGAAATGCTGTGCGGCCAGTTCCTGACCTTTTGGCGAATATAAATAGTTGAGATAACCTTTAGCCAAATTACGGTTGCCATCCTTATCGACATTTTTATCGACTATCGCCACCGATGGCTCAGCCAGAATTGAAATGGACGGATAAACAATCTGATACTTGTCTTTACCTAAGCCTTGAGTCGCCAGCAGGGCCTCATTTTCCCAAGACAATAGCACATCACCAATACCACGTTCTGCAAAAGTGGTTAAAGAGCCACGTGCGCCAGAATCCAGCACTTTGACATTGCCATACAGTTTTTTCACCAGTTCCCGTGCTTTAACATTATTTCCACCCGGCTGTTTTAACGCATAACCCCAGGCAGACAGGTAAATCCAGCGTGGTGCACCGCCGGTTTTTGGATTTGGCGTAATAATTTCTACACCCGGCTTGGTTAAATCGTTCCAGTCTTTAATATTTTTGGGATTACCCTTGCGAACCAGAAAAACCATAGTCGAGGTATACGGTGCAGAATTGTTCGGAAACTGCTTTTGCCAGTTTTTATGGATCAGGCCTGCCTTTACAATTTCATCAATATCGTTGGCTAAAGCCAGAGTCACGACATCAGCCTGCAAACCATCAATCACGGAACGTGCCTGTTTACCTGAACCGCCATGAGATTGCTTGAAATTAATGTCCTGTCCGGTACGTTGTTTCCAATACGCACCAAAAGCCTGATTATATTCCTGTTGACATCCTCCCGCCACCTACGCTTTCGCTAGGTGGGGGATTCCTACTGCTAGACGCTCATGCCCGAGCGCAAGAATGACTTTGGAACTATTAATGTCCCGTTGATGAGTGATACCGCACTCACATTGCCACTCTCTTATTCGCAAATCTGCTCTACCTTTCGGACTGCTGCTTGAGATTTTCATACAACTCGAACAGATTTGGGTGGTATAGGCTTCATTGACTTCTTCAAACAATACCCCTGCGTTCTCGCATTTATACTTGAGCATTGTTTTGAGTGCTGAAAACCCTGTATCTAAAACAGACTTTGCCATTTTGGTTTTTACAAGTTTTTTGGCACTCAGATCGCCAACAACAATCAGTGCATTTCCCTTGACAAGCATGGTGCTTGCCTTGTGCAAATGGTCTTTACGACAATTCACAATCTTGGCGTGTAATGCACGAACACGTTTTTTGTTCTTGGCTCGTTGAGCTATCCCTAATTTTTGCTCATACTTTCGATAGAATTTCGGATTATTGATGACAGTGCCATCAGAACAAGTCGCAATATCTTTTAAGCCTAAATCAATGCCTATGGCTTTGGTCGCTGTCGGTTTGACTTGCTTTGGTGAATCCACCACCAGGCACACATACCAACGGCCACGACTATCCTCAACGAATGAGCCTGTCTTAACACTGTACTGACTTAAACCGTAACTGTCCCAAACCTTGAACTGATGCTTACCGTACTGAACGTATCCATCAGCATACTTGATGGCAACTTTCTTGAACGGTATCCATCCGAGTGATCGTCTTGCTGATGTCTTATTGCTGACACGCCATCTGAGTTTTGCTTTTTTGAACTGTTTTCTACGTGTGACCAATTCTTCGGTGACAGCCTGAATGGTTTGGCTATGTAAATCACACTCTTTTGATGTGCCTTTGGTATATTTAGCAATATCGTAAGCACTGAGAAATTCACCTTTTCTCTTGAGGTGTTTAAACCCTAAATCATTCACATAATTCCAGACAAAATTAACCTCAGATGCCAATTGGTCTAGCACCTTGCAATGTTTGTCTTTAATACGCAATTTAAGGGTTTTCATGTGCTTATATTAATATTTTGATGGTCTTTAAAAAACCATTAATCAAACTTGAACGACATTTCATGTCGTGTAGCTTATATCCCCCACCCTTGCGAAGCGATGCTTCTCAGGTGGGGGTTTTACGCTTCATTTAGATAAAACTCACGGGTCGGATCATAAGACACATTCAGGAAATCTTTCGCAGCAAAACTCTGTGTCCCCATTCCCCCAAGCAATGCCAAAAAGTAGAGGCAATTATTTTTTTCATGTGTAACACTCTTATTTAACAATGAGGACACTATATAAATCATAAACTTATAATATTTTATTGATTAAAAATCGATTTTAAAGATATCCATAAAAATGCTTTAAAACGCACTTTTAGTACTAAAAAATATCAGCATAAATCTACATCTTGTTGTTTTTCCTGATTCTTCATGGTGTCTCCATATTTTTTTGATACAAAGAGCACAATGTTTACAGGTATTTATTATTTTGTAAAAAAGTGTGAGCTAGTTCTACTTTTGTATTTTTTTGTATGGTTAAATGGTACTCGCTCATCGGATTAAAACAATATATAAAATTCCAGCACCGGAAAAAAAGGGGGATGTGGAAATGAGATATACAGCAATTATACAAGCGCTTAGCTTAAGTTTAACTTTAGGGTTTATGGCTCAGCTGGGACATGCAGCAGCAATCAAAGGTAGCGAAGCCAAAGTGATTTTAGGTCCTGAAAAGTCTTCATTGATTGAAAAGGCCCTGCAACAGCAAAAGCAAGGTGGAAATACGTTACGTGCCGATAACGATTTAAAGATGTTGACCGAAATTAAAGTGGCACCAACTCAAAGCTTCTTTGCTGCTCAAAACCAGAAATTCAGCCGTTTTGTGCAAGCACTTTTCCCTCAAAGCAGCTCTTAACTCAACAGCGAACTTATTCCCCTTTAGAAGTTCCTATCTAGCCTAATCATTTCAATGTTGAATTTAACATTAAGTGATTAGGCTTTTTCGTTATAATAGCCTTCATTCACATTCTGAAAAATATTGGTTATGACTGTTCGTACTCGTATTGCGCCTTCTCCTACTGGCTTTCCACACGTAGGCACTGCTTATATTGCCTTGTTTAACTTATGTTTTGCTAAACAGCATGGCGGTGAATTTATTCTTCGTATTGAAGATACCGACCAACTGCGCTCAACCCCTGAATCCGAAAAAATGATTTTAGATTCATTACGCTGGTTAGGCTTAAATTGGTCAGAGGGGCCAGATGTGGGCGGTCCACATGCACCGTACCGTCAATCTGAACGTATGGGCATCTATAAACAATATGCCTTGGAACTGGTAGAAAAAGGTCATGCTTTCTACTGCTTCGCAACACCAGAAGAACTGGATCAAATGCGTGCTGAACAGCAGGCGCGTGGCGAAACACCACGTTATGATGGTCGTGGTTTAAAGCTGTCGGCAGAGGAAGTGCAGCGTCGCCTTGCCGCAGGTGAGCCCCACGTGATTCGTATGAAAGTACCTAAAGAAGGCATTTGTAAAGTCAACGACTTACTGCGTGGGGAAGTTGAAATTCCTTGGGCTCAAGTCGACATGCAAGTTTTGCTGAAAACCGATGGTTTACCGACTTACCATCTTGCCAATGTGGTTGATGACCATTTGATGCAAATCACTCACGTTTTCCGTGGTGAGGAATGGTTACCATCGGCACCAAAACATCAGTTGCTCTACCAATACTTTGGCTGGGAAATGCCAGTACTGGGTCATATGCCATTACTTCGCAACCCGGACAAATCAAAACTGTCTAAGCGTAAAAACCCGACCTCTATCAATTACTACAAAGACATTGGTGTGTTGCCGGAAGCCTTGTTGAACTATTTAGGTCGTATGGGCTGGTCAATGCCAGATGAACGTGAAAAGTTCACTTTGGCAGAAATGATTGAGCATTTCGACATTAAGCGTGTATCCCTCGGCGGTCCGATCTTTGATGTGGAAAAACTCAACTGGCTCAACGGTCAATGGATTAAAGCGCTCTCGCCTGCCGAGCTGTTAAATACTTTATTAGCATGGAAATCTGACCGCAATACCCTGGAAGACATTGCTGCTGCCATTCAGCCGCGTATCAACCTGCTTTCTGAAGCAGTGAACTGGGCTGGTTTCTATTTCAACCAGTTCCCAAGCATCAGCAAAGAACAATTTGAAAGCAAGAAATTATCTGAAGAACAGGTTCGTCAAAGCTTGCAGTTTGCCATTTGGCGTCTGGAAAGCCTGTTCACCTGGAATAACGACACGGTGAGTCAAACCTTAATGGACTTGGCCAACCAGATGGAAATTAAGCTGCGTGACTTTATGCCCACCTTCTTTATTGCCATTGCCGGTTCAACCAGTTCAACCCCAGTCATGCAATCGATGGTGACGATTGGTCCTGACTTAACTTTCGCACGCTTACGTCATGCTCTGGAAATTGTTGGCGGACCGAGTAAAAAAGAAGCAAAAATCTGGGAAAAACTCAATGAAAGCTTAAAATTGCCGAAAAATAATGCAGTTGATGAAGCATAATTGATTTTATAGTTGACGTGTGAGCGCAATACCCCTAATATTGCGCTCACACAAACTGGGGTCATAGCTCAGTTGGTAGAGCGCTACAATGGCATTGTAGAGGTCAGGAGTTCGATCCTCCTTGACTCCACCAAGTTCCACCTTTTTTTGTGTTGCCTCAATTGTCCCTATCGTCTAGAGGCCTAGGACATCGCCCTTTCACGGCGGTAACCGGGGTTCGAATCCCCGTAGGGACGCCATATTCAAGATCATCATAATATGGTTATGCTGATCTGATAAAAAACCCAAGCATTGCGACTTGGGTTTTTTATTGTCTCAATCTTTTATCAACTTTTATTTGCGCTGTTTTTGCTTTCTGTGTCATTCCGATTAAAATAAGCGATAAATTAAAATGATGGAGTTGTAATGCAATACCGTTGCCCAAAATGCCAAAGCCCTAAAATTATGCCTGTCGCTCAAGCCGGTAGCCCTGCAGTACGACCTGTAGTTCCTAAAAGTCTGGTCTTTCTTATTCCCGCAGTATTTATCTTATTACTGCTGGTTTTAATTAGTATTGCGATGTGGATTTTTGGCGATGGTGCAGGCTCTACCCTACAAGTTGCAACCGTAGTGGCTTTTATCATCTGCGTCATCGCCGGTTTCCTGTTTTACCGCGACCTGCCAGATTTTAAAATTTCCATGCAAGGCTTTATGCAATCGCAAAAGAAATGGAAATGCCGTGAATGTAATCACGAATGGGAAATCTAAAATAGATTTGATTTCACATCAGTTTCAGTGCTGGTGTGAATCTTCCTGATGAGGTGAATGTTCTTCGTGATCATCATGGCGATGACAGGATGAATGCAGCCCGCATTCATAATCTTCAATCTGTAGCGTGATTTCCCGAATACCGTGCTGATGCTGCAACATCTCCAAAGCTTGCTGATATAACAGTGTGCGATCTGCCTGAGGCGCATAAAGATGTACCGTCAGATGGACATTTCTGGAACTAATGGCCCATACCTTCAGTTGATGGATATTCTCCACATCCTTTAACGCCAAAAGGTCATTACGCAACTGCTCAATATCAATTTCTTCCGGAACTCCTTCCAGCAGAATGTTGATACTTTGTTTGAGTAAAATCCAGGTTCTTGGCAATACCCAGAGACCAATCAACATCGCAATTAGGGTATCTACCCACATCCAGCCAGTGAAATAGATGATTGCTGCGCCCATAATCACACCGATCGAACCCACAGCATCACTTAAAACTTCCAGATAAGCCCCTTTAATATTCAGGCTTTCTGTGGCGCTGGAAAATAAAATCCGCATAGAAATCAGGTTGATCATTAAGCCAATCACCGCAACTACCAGCATGCCCAGACTTTGAATTTCAGGTGGATGGCTAAAACGCTGATAAGCTTCAAACAGAATGTACATCGCTACAACAAACAGCATTAAGGCATTAAACAGGGCGGCCAAGATTTCAAAACGCTGATAGCCAAAAGTTCTTTTATCATCTGCCGGCATTTTGCCGATTTTGATCGCCACCAAGGCAATCGCCAGGGCTGCCGCATCGGTAAACATGTGTGCTGCATCAGAAAGCAGGGCTAAACTTTGAGTGATAAAACCTGCAATGACTTCAATAATAAGAAAAATGCTGGTGAGCGCCAGGGCAAAGGTCAGCTTTTTGGCATTCGCTTCCGTCACCACTGCATGACTATGATTATGCCCATGCTGTTCAGCCATACCTACTCCTCTATTACTCTATTTTTTCTGGTTTTTGTGATAGCGATTCAATTTAATAATCATACGACCATGAGGTAATAGTATGGCATTCTTACCCTAATACCATGAGCAATAAAATTAAACCTCAACACAAGAGATTTCTTTCATAAGTCCTGTCTCTCTTGATTTTACCCTCATCGTCAGAACAAAGGCACTGATAAAAGAAGTTCAATAATGGCTTTTCCACAATCCAACTTTAATAAAAAAATCATTTAAAAACATAAAATTAAAATAAAAAGCACATCATTGTTTTCAAATAAAAATTAACTTACAAATAAAAGAGATTTAATTTCTTAAAAACCTATATATATTAAGAATATTGGATAAAAATCATTTAATCCAGATGATAAGGAGCTGAATATGATCCTGCATAAAATAGAACAGATCATTTACGCTTGGTTACCTTTATTCGACTCAACAAGACAAGGAAGACAAAATGCCCTTTCCGAAGTGCAGGCAGAATATGCACAAGGGCAATATTACGAAAAATTAGCGCTTGAACATCATCAGACCTTTGAACGCCTGCATGCCTATCAACACACATCAGAAAACAATCCTGCCATTCAGGATAAACGCAATGCAGTCTGGAACTTTTTAAGTGCGGCACTCAAAGGTCATCGTGATTCTCAGTATAAACTGGGCCTGTGTTATTTGAATGGTGAATTGGGTCTAGATAAAAATTATACCCATGCTCAGGAATGGCTCGAAAAAGCCGCCAAACAAGGTCACCCGGAAGCAATAAAGACTTTAATGTATAGTTATTCGCAAATTGCATTTTAATCAAAAAACCAGCCCGAAGGCTGGTTTTTTTCACATCAAAATCGGGAATTAAGCACCGATTTTACGATATTTTTGACGACGCGTTGCCAGATCATCACCATCGCGCTTACGGCGATATTCTTCAAACTCGGTATAGTTACCGGTGAAGAATTCTGGTGTTTCATTTTCAAATGACAAGATGTGCGTTGCAATACGGTCGAGGAACCAACGGTCATGCGATACCACCATCACAGTACCTGGGAATACCAGAATTGCATCTTCCAGTGCACGTAAGGTTTCGATATCCAAGTCATTCGATGGCTCATCCAGCAGGATCACGTTTGCGCCCATTTGCAGGATTTTCGCCAGTTGTAAACGGTTACGCTCACCACCCGATAAACTGCCTACACGTTTTTGCTGATCTTGACCTTTGAAGTTGAAGCGACCGATATACGCACGTGATGCGATTTCGTAATCACCAATCTTCAAGATATCCAGGCCACCCGACACTTCTTCCCAAACGGTTTTGTTATCGTCCAAGGTGTCACGGATCTGACCCACGTAAGCGACTTTAACTGACTCGCCCAGGGTTACCGTACCGGTATCGGGTTGCTGTTCGCCAGTCATCATACGGAATAAAGTCGTTTTACCCGCACCGTTAGGGCCAACAATACCGACAATCGCAGCTGGTGGTACTGTGAAAGACAAATCTTTATACAGTAATTTATCGCCAAACGATTTACTGATCCCTTCAACTTCTACAACCTTGTTACCTAGACGTGGACCAGGTGGAATGTAGATTTCAGAGGTTTCATTACGCTGTTGGAATTCGCGTGAGTTAAGCTCTTCAAAACGCTCCATACGCGCTTTGTTTTTCTTTTGCTGCCCTTTAGCATTTGAACGAACCCATTCCAGTTCTTTTTTCAATGCTTTGGCAAAAGATTCTTCCTGCTTGTTCTCTTGCTCTAAACGGGCATTTTTCTGCTCAAGCCAAGAAGAATAGTTACCTTGGTAAGGAATACCATGTCCACGGTCAAGCTCCAGAATCCATTCCGCCACGTTATCCAGGAAATAACGGTCATGGGTAATCGCAACAATTGTGCCAGGGAAATCTTTCAAGAAACGCTCTAACCAAGATACAGATTCTGCATCCAAATGGTTGGTCGGTTCATCAAGAAGTAACATGTCCGGCTTAGAAAGCAATAAACGGCACAGTGCAACACGACGACGTTCACCACCTGAAAGCAAGGTGACATCTGCATCCCAAGCTGGAAGGTTTAACGCAGCAGCTGCTTGATCCATTTGGTTGGTCAGGTTATGCGCATCCCAAGCGTGAATGATGGCTTCTAACTTTTCTTGCTCTTTTGCAAGTTTGTCGAAGTCAGCATCTTCCGCTGCATATTCAGCAAATACTTCATCCAGACGAGCCAAAGCATCCAATGGTTCACGTAAACCATCTTCAACGTTACCACGAACGTCTTTGTTAGGATCAAGTGGTGGTTCTTGCTCAAGGTAGCCGATTTTAATACCCGGTTGAGCACGGGCTTCACCTGAGAAATCTTTATCTACGCCAGCCATAATACGGAGCAAGGTCGATTTACCTGCACCGTTTAAACCAAGCACACCAATTTTTGCGCCTGGAAAGAATGATAAAGAGATGTCTTTTAAGATTTCGCGCTTAGGCGGAACCATCTTCGACACACGGTTCATCGTGTAAATATATTGGGCCACGTAGGACTCCTCTATAGAAAAAGCAACATTCGCACTCTACCCACAGCAGTATGCGAACAAATATTTGGCGGGCATTATACGATGAAAGTACAAAAAAAATAAGGCATAGCCTTCATCTTCAATAGAATGTTACAACTAATGGCATGTTGGTTTTTTAAACACAATCGCAGATACTCAGTTTTATTGAATTGTGACTGAATAAAACCCATAGATATAAGAAAATTAGATATTCTTTTCTAGAATACGCACTTTTATTCATATCCACAGGTGATAGACTGATGGCATAACCCACCGAAACAATTAACTCACTTAGATGATGTAAACATGACTTATAAAGATGAAACTTTAGCGATTCACGCAGGGTACAGCCCAGAACCGACCACAAAAGCAGTCGCCGTACCCATTTATCAAACCACTTCTTATGCCTTTGACAATACTCAACATGGGGCTGATCTGTTCGATTTAAAGGTTCAGGGTAATATCTATACCCGGATTATGAACCCGACGACCGCTGTCTTAGAGCAACGTCTGGCTGCACTGGAAGGCGGGATTGGCGCTTTGGCTTTGGCCTCAGGGATGTCAGCGATTACCTATGCCATTCAGACCATTGCCGAAGCTGGTGACAATATTGCGTCGGTTTCAACGCTGTATGGCGGTACATACAACCTGTTTGCCCATACTTTGCCTAAACAGGGCATTGAAGTTCGATTCTTTGATTACCAAAACCCTGAAGCCTTGCGTGGTTTAATTGACGAGAAAACCAAACTGGTGTTTGTCGAATCGATCGGCAACCCACTCGGCAATATCATCGATCTGGAAGCCATCTCTAAAATTGCTCATGAATATGGTGTACCGGTGATTGTCGACAATACCGTTGCCACGCCTGCCCTGCTTAAACCTTTTGAATATGGTGCCGACATTGTCGTGCATTCACTGACCAAATATATTGGTGGTCACGGCAATTCAATCGGCGGTGCCATTGTTGATAGCGGTAAATTCCCTTGGGGCAAATATCCTGAACGTTTCAAAGTATTAAATACACCTGACCCAAGTTATCATGGGGTTAATTATGTCGAAGCCTTAGGTGCGGCTGCCTATATTGCCCGTGCGCGTGTGGTCCCTCTACGCAATACCGGTGCTGCCATTAGCCCCCTCAGTGTATTCCTGATCCTGCAAGGCTTAGAAACATTGAATCTGCGAATGGAGCGTCATACTGAAAATGCACAAAAGGTCGCGGAATATTTACAGCAGCATCCGAAAGTCAAATGGGTCAATTATGCTGGTTTAAAAGATCATCCTCAGCATGCGCTGGCACAAAAATACGTGAAAGGTAAACCTTCAGCAATTCTGTCTTTTGGTGTGCAAGATGGTCGTGAAGGCGGAACACGCTTTATTGATGCCCTACAACTCTTTACCCGTCTGGTCAATATTGGCGATGCGAAAAGCCTGGCCTGCCATCCTGCCACTACCACCCATCGTCAGCTCAATGAAGAAGAACTGAAGTCTGCAGGGGTGAGTATTGATATGGTCCGTTTATCTGTCGGTATTGAACATATTGATGATTTAATTGCAGATTTGGAACAGGCATTGGCGCAAGTTTAAAGCTTTTGATTAGAGTACAATTTAGCCTTCTTTCTAAACGAAAGAAGGCTACTTTTATTTGAGTATAATTTTTTGATTATTTCTCTTTGCTTTGGTTTTAATTCATGGTAAAAATTAAATAACAGTTAAAACAATAATAGAGCAATTACTCTAATTATATTTGTAAATTCAATTACTTATTTGTAGATTTTTTCCTAACATTCGCTATTATAAATGGCTCGAGAATAGCTTAAATTCCCCAAATTTTGAGCGCTAGAATCAACTAAAAAAATAATCTAAATTTTTATTCTATTGAAACCAGGAAAATATTGTGAATTCTAAACTAGAGAAACTTTTTCAGAATCGAGTCAACGGCAAAGTTGTTTTAATTACTGGTGCATCTAGTGGTATTGGTTTAACCGCTGCACATAAACTCGCCGATGCCGGTGCACATGTTCTGTTGGTGGCTCGTACCAAAGAAACATTAGATCAAGTCAAACAAGAAATAGAAGCCAAGGGCGGCAAAGCATCTGTTTTCCCATGTGATTTAAATAACATGGAATCTATTGATGAGGTATCAAAAGAGATTTTAGCCTCCGTAGACCATATTGATATCCTGATCAACAATGCAGGACGCTCAATTCGTCGTGCAGTTCATGAATCGACCGACCGATTCCATGATTTTGAACGCACCATGCAGCTGAATTACTTTGGTGCAGTACGTTTAGTGATGAATATTCTGCCACAAATGATGATTCGCCGGGATGGCCATATCATCAATATCAGCTCGATTGGTGTCTTGGCCAATGCGACACGTTTTTCCGCTTATGTGGCTTCTAAAGCTGCACTGGATGCATTCAGCCGCTGTCTGTCTGCCGAAGTCCATTCGCATAAAATTGCCATTACTTCAGTTTATATGCCATTGGTTCGTACCCCAATGATTGCACCAACCAAAATTTATAAATACGTACCCACCCTGTCTCCGGAACAGGCAGCCGATTTAATTGCCTATGCGATCGTGAAACGCCCGAAAAAAGTTGCGACCCACTTAGGCCGTTTGGCTTCAATTACCTATTCTATTGCTCCAGACATTAACAATAAATTGATGTCAATTGGTTACAACCTGTTCCCGAGCTCTTCTGCTTCGGTAGGTCAACCACAAAAACTGAATTGGGTTCAAAAAGCGTATGCACGTTTGTTCCCGGGTGAGCATTGGTAAAATTGTGCAATAAAAAAGCCAGTCAATATGATCTGCACCCCGAAAGTTGGATACTTCGTCTAATTTGGAGGGTGCTTTTCTATGGCTAAATATTCGCAAGAATTCAAACTTAAAGTTGTTCAATATTACTTATCAGGTTTTGGATCAAAAACAAC